>DAOTWB010000147.1:0-7098 GCA_034436235.1 Anaerolineae bacterium | reverse complement strand
GGCACGGTCTCAGTGCCGTCAGGCGGCAGCGCGACGCTAACTGTCACAGGCATTGCAGGCATGTTGACGCTGCGCGTGACAGGCGTTGTGACGGCGACCAGCACAGTTGAATGCATCCCGCCAACTGCCACGCCGACTAACACACCAACGCTGACTCCGATCCCGCCGACGCCAACGCCGCCACCTACTGAGGTCGCTGCGCAAGTGACAGGCACGGGCATCTGCGCTGCCAACGGCGTAGTCACTTTCACGCTGAACAATCCCGGCGGCACGCTCGTGGAGCAAGCCTACATCGTGACCAATGCAGCTGGCACAGTCCTTGCCACTGGCACAGTCAGCATCCCAGCGGGCGGCAGCGCGACGATCACGGTCAGCGGCACGCCTGGCACGGTCACCTTGACCATTCCGGCGCTGGCGATCAGCGTCAGCACAGTCTGCGCTGAGCCGCCTGAAGAGCTGCCATGCGGCTATTGGGAACTCGGTGATGATGGCTTCCCAGTCTTCTACTACACTACAGAAGCCTGCGAGCCTGAGTCGCTAGAGCGCGTCTGGGAGCCGATCACGATTGGTGGCGCAAGCTGCCCGCCGTGGTCTGTCTACCACACTTTCCGCACAGGCGACTGGGAACTCTTCCGTCTGGGCGCGCTCCCCGATAAACCCGATGCGCCTGAGAACCTCTCGCAAGCGATTCGCGAGGACTGGCACGACATCAATCCCAGTCGCTCGCCCGATAACGCGTGGATCGCCTATGCCAGCAACCGCAGCGGCACCTGGAACATCTGGGTAGCGCGCACGGACGGCAGCGAGCAACGGCAAGCCACTTCCAATGAGCGCAGCATCTCGGTTGATCCTGTCTGGTCGCCCGATGGTCGCTACATCGCTTACGAATCCAACAAGCTGGGCAACTGGGAAATCTTCTTGTTCGATGTGACTCAGCGCAACAGTCCCGAAGTGCGCTTGACCGAGAACCGCGCGCTGGACGTCAATCCCTACTGGTCGCCTGATAGCAAGAAGATCATCTTCGAGAGCCTGCGCGATGGCATTCGCAACATCTATGAGCTGGATATCGAGACGCTCGATGTGACGCGCCTGAGCGATGGTCAGGGCGTGGATCGCTTCCCGCAGTACAGCAACAAGGGCGATAAGATCGCCTTCGTGACTGAGCGCGAAGGACGCACCAACACGCAGATCGCCATCATGAACGCCGACGGCACGGACGTCGAGCTGATCTCCGATCCAAATGGCGAGGCGAGCGCCATCTCTTGGTCGCCTGACGACGAGCTGATCGCCTATCAGATGCGCCTTGGCGCAGATATCGGCATCTACGTCTATGAGCTGGCGACTAAGACCACGCGCCGCGTGACCGATGCACAGAGCCTGAACACTGCGCCGACCTGGATTTGCGAGTCGACCACGCTCTTGTTCACGTCGAACGCGCCAGGCAACGCTGATATCTACAGCACCAATGCACTGCCCATCACGGCGCCGCCGATTGACGTCAAGCGCGAAGGTTCGCAGCTGACCGATCATCCTGAGACCGACCGCGATCCGCAGAACACGCCTTCCGAAGAAGACGCCAGCACGCGCAAATCGCGCGATCCGAAGCGTCAGTGAGCGGCTAGGCATTGTGGCATGAGCAGCGCACGCGCTCGTGCCACAGCGCTTCTCAACCTTTCGCACAGCGGCAGAAGGCATCTTCTGCCGCTGTTTTTGGGCAAGGCAGCCGCCTTGCCGCTATATTTCCTGTGATGAAGATCAGCCGGAAAGGAGCGCGCTTCAGCGCATGGCATATTACCTCATTCTGCTCTCGCCGAACGCCTATGAGTCGTTCACAGGCAGCCTGAGCTTCCCTGCGTGGCGCGCCTCAGCGTTGGCGACCTTGCAGCGCGGCGATTGCCTGATCGCGTATCTGCCTGCGCTCTCGCGCTGGATCGGCGTCTTGGAAGTACAGGCTGTACACGGCAGGCAGGCGCGCGTCCAGCCGACGGTCTGGTTATCGCTCGCGCAAGGCGTGCCGCTCGCGCACAGTCGGCTGTGGAATGCGCTCAGTTTCACGCGCTCGCGCGATCCGAACATGGCGAGCGCCATTCCGACGCTGCGCACAACGCTCACGCCGCTCAGTGACGCCGACGGCGCGCTCCTCGCCGATTTTCTGCGCGCCTACGCCGAGTCAGGGCAAGAGACGCCTTACGATCAAGCGGCTTATCAAGCGCTTCTGGGGCGCCGCCTGACGCGCAACGACGGATACAGCTTGATCGTCGCTATGCCCGACCTGCACGATATGCATATTGAGGACTTGTTCTACAGCAATATCGAAGGGCGCGAGACAGTTCGCGTGCAGGCGCTGCTGGCAGATGCAGGCGCTAAAATGGGCTACACGATCTGGATTCCGCATGAAGATCGTTCAGTTGTCTTCCGTGAATGGCGACCGAAATATCGTCCGATGCTCGACTCGTTCGACGCATTCGACCTAGATATGCTGACGCGCGAGACCATTGAGCGCTTCGATATGCTCTGGCTGCATGACTCTCAGATCGTGCGCGCCTTTGAGATCGAACACAGCTATTCGATCTATCTCGGTCTGCTGCGCATCGCGGATTTCTTCAGCCTTCAGCCGCAAGCCGCGACTCACGTTCACCTTGTAGCGCCCGACTCGCGCCGCGAGCGCATTTTTCAAGAGATCGCGCGCCCTTGCTTCAGTCTGATGCAGCCTGCGCCGCTGCGCGAGCTGGTCACCTATCTTTCCTACGAAGCCGTGCGCGATTTCACAACGCAGCCTTTGCAGCCGTTCGGCGCTGATAGGCTGGACGCCTTCGCCGAGACAGTGGACTGATCAGCCGGCAGGCGAGAACAAGCGCACCAGCAACAGCACCGCGCCAAGCAGACAAGCGCCGAGCGCGCTCATCAAGATTAGCGGACAGCCGACTCGGAAAAAGCGCGGCATTCCAACCGTATCGCCAAGGCTCTCTGCCACGATGCCGAACGCTTCAAAGGCGGTGGTCACGCGCAGCAAAATTGGCGTGATCGCCGCCATGATCAGCAGACCGAGCGCGCCGACGCCTGCCAAGACCAAAAAGAAGATCGGCGGATTTTCCATCGGCTACTTTCCTTTCTCAATCGTCGGACGGATCGGCAGCCGCACAAAGAACGTCGTGCCTTTGCCAAGCTCGCTCTCAAACGAGATCTCGCCGCCGTGTTTCATGACGATCTCCTGCACAATTGCCATGCCCAAGCCTGTGCCTGCGGCGCCTGTCCGTTGTGCAGCGCTGCCCCTGAAAAAACGGTCGAAGAGACGCGCTCTTTCCTCAGGCGCAATGCCTAAGCCATTATCGGCGACGCAGATCAGCACGTGATCTTCCTCATGCAAGGTCGAGACGTGAATCGCGCCGCCGCTCAGCGTATAGTTCATCGCATTGCTGATCAAATTGCCCACTGCCTGCATGATCAGACGCGCGTCGAGCATGGCGTTCACAGAGAAAGAATCGGGTGTGTAGGCAAGCGTCAGTCCGCGCTGCTCAGCGAGCGCTTGCCGATCCATGACTAAGTTACCGATCAGCACATTCAGATCGGTTGGCTGCAGATGAACTGTCGTATGCTCTGAGTCCAGTCGCGAGAGCGTCAGCAAGTCTTCGATCAACGCACTGAGCCGTTCCGACTCGCGCTGCATTGTGGCAAGGTAATGATCGCGGCGCTCAGGCGAGCCTTTTTGCATCAAGTGCAGGTAGAGCTTTAAATTCGCCAGAGGCGTGCGCAGCTCGTGCGAGACGTTCGAGATGAAGTGCGCCTTCATACGTGAGACTTCTTTCAGATACGAGATATCGCGCAAGCTCGCCACAATGCCGATGGTCTCGCCTTTGGCGTTCGGCACGCGCGAGAGCGTGATGGCAGCTTCATACGGCTCGCCGTGGCGGCGTGGCACGCGTCGCTCGCCGCGCCAGACGCGCTGCGGCACGCCGTCGCTGGTCTGCGCTTCTTTGATCAGCTCAAGCACATCGAAGCCGAGCAAGGCTTGGCTTGTGCATTGCCGCGCCTCAGCCGATGAGTAGCCGTGTTGCTCTTCGAAGGCGGCGTTCACCAGCTCAACCTTGCCATCTTGATCGAAGACGATCAGCGATTCACCAGTGGCGAACAGGATCGCCACAGTGCGCTCTTGTACAGCGCTGATCTCTTGCGTGCGCTCGCGGACGCGCTGCTCGAGTTGCAAATTCTGTGCGCGCACAGATGCGATCAAATGCGCACGATCTAGCGCCACAGCTGTTTGGTAGGCGATCAGTGAGAGCAGGCGCGCATCATCGCTGCTGAAGGCGAGCGGCTGCGCATGTGCGATCGCGATCACGCCTAGCACAGCATCCTCGTAGATGATCGGCGCGATCATGCTTGAGCGTAGCCTTGCAGTTTTGAAGTATTCAGGCTGCGGAAAGCGCGCTTCTGTTTGGTAGTCGTCTACCACGCACAGCTCGCGCGTCTTGATAGCATAACCGATGGCTGTGCCATCATCGGCTTGCCAACGGCGCTCAGCCATAGCTTCGGCATGCCAGCCGCGTTGCGCACGTAGCGCGAAAGCCTCTCCTGACCGCAAGAACAGGCTGACGTGCTGCACCTGAAACGCCTCTGCCGTGGCATTGACCACTGCGTCGGCAATTTCCTGTTCAGTGGTCAGCTCCAGCAATTGGCGCGTCAAATCCAGCAAAATTGCCTGCTCGTTGATGCGTTGCGCGCGCAGCTGCGCGTGCAGGCGCGCATGACTGATCGCAATACTGATGTTGGCTGCCAACGCCTGCGCTGTGTTAATCTCGCTGATCAAGAATTGGCGCGCTGCGTCTGTCTCTATGAGTTCGACCATGCCGCGCGCGCCATCATCGAAGTGAATCGGAAGCAACAGCGCAGAATGCGCTTGGCGCTGGTCAAGATAGTGCGCACACTCAGGCGCCAGCATCGGATCGTTGCGCTGCAAGACGATCCAATCATATCGGCTGAGCAGCGCATGGATTTGTGCAGGCAGCGCCAGCCGCAACGCTTCGGCAAATAAACGCTGAGCGTTGCTGTTATAATGGCTGATGACCTGCCAATCTTCCTCAGCCTGTTGTTCGTGAATGAAGCAGATCGGCACGCGCAACATCTCGACGAAAGAGATGGCGGCTGTGTGCAGCACTGAGTCCAGATTCAAGCTGCTTGTGACCTGCACAGAGGCTTGGTAAAGCATTGCCAGTTGACGATTCCGCTCTTGCTCGGCTGCATTTTGTTGTGCATTGTGAACGGCGATTGCTGCTTGGACTGTGATGTATTGCAGGCTATCTAGATCGTCTAGGCTGAACGGCGCTTCGGCTCGTGTGCGATAGAGCGAGATCACGCCGATCACCTCATCTTGCCAGCGCAAGGGCAGTAATGCCGCAATATCGTAGGCTGTAAACGTTTCGCCGTGCAGCGCCGCTATGAACTGTCCATAACCATTCAGCACGAGCGGAATGCCTGTGCGCTGCACTTGGTGCAACGGACTATCATCATCGGCTGGCAAACGCTGACCGAGCAAACTTGGCACAACATCCAGCTCGGCACTGACCACCAAATCGCCGCTGCCTTGCACTGTCAAATACAGGAGACTGGCATCCACTTGCACAATGCCTCTGATGCGCTGCAAGATGAATTGCAAAATAGACGGCAGCTCGACTTGGCTCATGATGTCCAAAGCGGTCATGTAAATAGCTTGGCTCTCGTTGACTGCTCGGCGGTAGTCCGACTCAAGGCGTGCAAGACGCGCTTTCAGCAAATCGCGCTCAGTGCGCAGCGCCTCAAGAGTCTCGGTGTTCTCGCTTATCATCGCTTCTCACTTCTCGAAAAACTCTCTGAAGGGCTGTTTTACAAGCCGTGAATGCGGACAACCTCGCGCACGAAGCGCGCGCCTTCCTCAACATCACCAAAAGTCGCGTAGCGCAGATTGAAGAGCTTGGAGAGGACTTTCAAGGCGAAGTGAGTGGCAGGCTGATTGCCGACTACCACAGTATAGCCTAATTTTGGATGCCGCAGCAGATGTGCCAACGTTTTGAGTTCAGAGATGGCGAAGCCGCCCGTCTTGCCAGCTGAGCGCATGTCTGAGATGAAGTGAATTTGCCGCTCAGTGTTATCGAGGAAACCGATGTATGTGGCTAAGGCCTCCTCGACCTCATCGCGCGTGATATCGCCCACGAATGTTGAGAGGACGATTTGATTTTCAGGATCGTACCATTCGATGTGAATAGGCATTGCGCAGCTCCTTGTGTGTGATAGAACGCTTGATTGAGATTGTAGCGCGCCTTCAGTCTTCGCTCAGCACGAAATTGATTTTGTTGTTACCTGTGCTGAACAAACTGAACGCCACACTGCATGACAGGCAGATTGGCAAGCCTTGTGTGAGGCAGCCGAGAGAAAAAACTGTTGCCGCGACATGCGCTATGTATCGCGGCAACACAAGCGAGAGCGCGCAGGATGAGTTAATCCACGATTTGCGTCGGCAGCGGCGCGCTGCGCCAGACATCGTCAGGATTCGGCACGAGCGCGTCAATCGGCAGCCAGTAGGTCTGGCAGGCGATGATGATCTTGTAAAAGCTGCGCGTACTGTCCACGCCTAGCACCCAGAAAGTCTTGCCGACATCCAGCACGATGTTGCTGGCAGCGTCTTTGCGCGGCGCCCAGTAGAGCGGCGTGGTGCGCACCAACAAGCCCTGTCCTAGCCCAATGAGCGCTGGTCCGCACGGCACAGCAGGCACGCTTGTCGCAGTTGGCACAGGCGTGTCGCTCGATACAGCTGCATTAGTCGGCGCAGACGTCTCAGTGACGACCGGCGTCTCGACAGGCGTGGATGACGCAACTGTTGCCTCAGTTGGCGTGAGCGACGCAGTCGGCGTCTCTGTCGGCATAGGCGTCATAGTTGGCGTTGCGGTCAGTGTAGACGTTGCAGTCGGCGTCTCTGTCGGCGTAGGCGTCATAGTTGGCGTTGCGGTCAGCGTAGGCGTTGCGCTCGGTGTCTCTGTCGGCGTAGGAGTCATAGTTGGCGTTGCAGTCAGTGTAGTCGTTGCGGTCGGCGTCTCTGTCGGCGTAGGGGTCATAGTTGGCGTTGCAGTC
>DAOTWB010000146.1:0-6544 GCA_034436235.1 Anaerolineae bacterium | reverse complement strand
AGCGCGAGCCGAACGCGCGCTACGTCGAAGCGGTGGCAGAGGTCTGCAATAGAATCTATCAAGAGATTTTGACGTGCATGGCTGAGGACGACTTCGCCATTGTGCTGGGCGGCGATCACAGCATCAGCATCGGCAGCGTCTCAGCTATGGCACGCCGCCGACCGACAGGCGTGATCTGGGTGGACGCGCACGGCGATTTCAACACGCCTGAGACGTCGCCTTCGGGCAATGTGCATGGTATGCCTGTCGCGGCGCTGATCGGGCAAGGCGCGCCGTCGCTCGTCAACGTCGGCTATGCAGGCGCTAAGCTACAGCCTTCGCAGATCGTGATGATCGGCGTGCGCGATCTCGATCCTGAAGAGCGCGCGCGGCTTGCCGAGAGCCACATCTCAGTCTTCACCATGACCGAGATTGACGAGCATGGCATTGCCGAAGTGACGCGCCGCGCCTTAGATCGGCTGAATTTCATGGACGTGCTGCACGTCAGCCTCGATATGGACGCGCTCGATCCTGAAGATGCGCCCGGCGTTGGCACGCCTGTGCGCGGCGGCATCAGCTACCGCGAGGCGCACCTGCTGATGGAAATCCTTGCGCACTCAGGCAAGGTGCGCTCGCTGGACATCGTGGAGATCAACCCGATCCTCGATGAGCGCAACCAAACTGCCGAGACTGCCGTCGCGCTGGCTGCCAGTCTGCTCGGCAAGCGCATTCTGTGAGCTGTTCTAACTGCCAATTGACAAATGTGCGGCGCTTTTTCACAATCGTGCGCGCACTCGACCTCGATTGATCGTACCTTTTGCAGGAGCATCTAACTGTGACGCAACCGCCCATCTCTGTCTCGCTTGAAAGTCCTGTGTTCAGCGTGCCAAGCCATGCCTTAGTGCCTGTCAGCGGCTATTTGAGTACGCAAGTGGATATTCCACAATCGCGCATGTTCATCATCAAAAAGCTGCTGGCAACCTTCCGCGAAAAACATCCTGATCTGCCTGCCTACGATGCTTCACAAGGCGACGGCGGCGCCAGCCTGCCCGGCGTGCCGCACAACCTGCTGGAGCGCGCCTTCGCGCTGCTCAAACAGAATGGCACGGCTTACGATCCGCCGATAGGCACGCTCGCCTTCCGCAAAGCGACCGCTGAGCAGTATTGGCAGTTCAAGGCTGAGATCGGCTATAGCGCTGAGAACATCGCTGCGACCGACGGCGGACGCGACGCGCTCATCAAGGTCTACCAAGCCATGCTGACGCTCGGCACAGGGCGCATCGGCGACGTCTTGTTGGTCTCGCGCGTGCCGTGGATCAGCTACTTGTGGGGCCCGTACGGCGTCGGCATGAATGTGCTGCTGGCGCCAGGCGCCGAAGCTGACGGCTGGGAATACACAGAAGACGGTCTGGCGGAGAGCGTCGCCTATTGCGCCAAATACGGCGGCGGACGGCGCGTGGCAGGTTTGGTGATCACCTCGCCCGATAATCCGACAGGGCGCACGCTGAGCATGGAGCGTCAGATCGCGCTGGCGCAGAAGGCGTTCGCGCTCGGCATTCCGTTCGTGCTGTTCGATTGGATATATCATCAGATCACGGAAGGCGCGCCTGCCGATATCAACGCTCTGCTGAGCGCTTTCGCGCCTGCTGAGCGCGCGCGCATCATCGTGCTGGACGGCTTGACCAAATCGTTAGGCGCTTCCAACATCCGCGCAGCGCACGTGGTGGCGGCTAAGCCTGTGATCGAGTTCATCGCCAGCCGCAGCTCGCACGGCGTGATGCCGAACTTCTTCGGTCAGGCGGTGGCGCAGGCTGCTTATGAGATTGGCTTCCGCCAAGCGGCGGCGTCCATCATCGAGCCGACCAACGCCAGCCGCGCCATTGTGCGCGCTTTTGTGAAGGAGAAAGGCTACCGCGCTGTGATCGGCGACGGCGGCTATTACGCCTTCATTGATTGCACTGAGGCGATTCGGCGCGGCAACCTAGCGGATTCGGTCGCGCTGGTCGAGTACATGGCGGAAAACTTCGGGCTGACGGCGATCGCGGGCAGCTATTTCTCAGAGGCGGGCAAAAATTGGATTCGCTTCTCGTATGCGCTGCCGCCTGAGATCACGGCGAAAGCGCTGGAGCGCTTCGACGAGGCGATGCGCTCGCTCTAGGGCTATACTGTGCGCCGCTGAGCGTGCTACAATTGAAGCATCCAACTGAACAGGATGCTTTGGAGTTGCCCGATGAAGCCTGCTGAGCCGATCTATCTCGATCACGCGGCGACCACGCCGACCGATCCGCAAGTGGTCGAGGCGATGTTGCCATACTTCAGCCAAGTGTACGGCAATCCGTCGTCCGCGCATCGCTTCGGACGCCGCGCTGAGGACGCCATTGAGCGCGCGCGCGACAGCCTAGCACAGCTGCTCAACTGCGCGCGCGACGAGATCGTCTTCACAGGCTGCGGCACTGAGAGCGACAACATGGCGTTGCGCGGCGTCGCGTTGCAAGCGCTCGCCGAAGGCAAGCGCGCGCATATCTTCACGGCGCACACCGAGCATCACGCTGTGAGCCACACGGCAGCGCAACTGGCGCGCTTGAATCTGGCGCGCCTGACTTGGCTGACGCCTGAGCCTGACGGCACGATCGCGCCACAGACGCTTCAAACAGCTTTGCAGCGCTTGCAGCCCGATGAGATCGGCTTGGTCAGCGTGATGTACGCCAATAACGAGATCGGCACCGTGCAACCTATCGCCGCGCTCGCCGAAATCGCGCACGCGCAGGGCGCGCTCTTCCACACGGACGCCGTCCAAGCTGCCGGTCAGCTCTCGTTGGACGTGCGCGCGCTCGGCGTGGATATGTTGGCGCTCTCAGCGCACAAGTTCTACGGACCGAAAGGCGTCGGCTTGCTGTATCTGCGGCGCGGCGTCGCGCTCTATAGCGCGCAGACAGGCGGCGGACAAGAGAATCACCATCGCGCAGGCACGCACAACGTGCCGCTGATCGTCGGCATGGCGCGCGCGCTTGAGCTTGCCTGCGCCGATCTGCCCGCGCGCGTGGCGCACTACACGCACCTGCGCGACCGTCTGATTGACGGCGTGCTGAGCTGCGTGCCAAGCGCACAACTGACAGGCGCTGAGAAGGTGCGCCGTCTGCCGAATCACGCCAGTTTCACCTTCGCAGGCGTTGAGGCGAATGCGCTGCTGATGTATCTCGACTTGAACGGCATCGCTGCCAGCAGCGGCTCGGCGTGTAACACAGGCAATCCGCAGCCGAGCGACGTCCTACTGGCGATTGGCTTAGCGCCTGAGCAAGCGCTCGGCAGCCTGCGCTTGACCGTCGGCAGGCAGAACACGGCGGCTGAGATTGACTATGTGCTGCAGACGTTGCCGATAGCCGTCGAGCGGCTGCGCAGCGTGCGGCAAGCGCACGGCATTGCCTAGCGAGGCGCCGCCGCATGTCGCAGCCAACAGACCTATTCTCACTGCCGCCGATCTCAACGCAGCCGAGCCGCGCTGAGGTCGTCGCCTTGCTGAGCGCCATCAAGCACGATCTAGTCGGCTTGCTGCAATCAGTGAAGATTGGCTTGGAGCTGCTGGCGCGCGAAGACTTAGACGCGCGCACAGCGCACGAAGTGTTGACGCTCATCCAAGAGAACGTGGAGCGCGGCTTCGCTTACGGACAGCTGTTAGAGCGCGTGGCGCGCCAACTTGAAGATGGATCGTCTTAGCGTGAGGTGACAAGATGCCGCGCAAACCTAAGCCGCGCGCCGAGTGGCACGACGAGCTGGATCAGGACTTCCAAGCGAGCAAACGCCGTTCGATCTCACAACGCGCCTCAGAGACGCTGCGCCGCATCACAGAAGTCGAGAGTCTGGGCGAGGCGCTGCTCAAGCTCAGCATTGTGCTGATCGGCGCTTGGCTGTTGGCAGCCGCCATTCAGCAGCTGGTGATCATCTTGCTGGTGATCGGCGCGCTCTTGCTGATCTTCGATGTGATCCGCCGCAATATCTTCCGCTAACAGCCGAACGGAATGGCGATGTTGTAGAGCGTGCCGCTTTCCAGCAAGCTGTAAGTGATGGTCAGCGTGCCGCTCAGCTGCTTGTTGCCCTGAAAAATCGGCACGAGCGCGCTCTCTAAGCGCAAGGTGAGCGTATAATCTGCCACAGCGTTCAGGCTCGGCACAATCCACAGGTCGCCTGAGAGGATGTTGATCGTGCCGCCTTGCGTCGGCATGATCAGCGGCAGCTCGATATCGCTCGGCACAAAGCCGTACTGCCAGAGCGCCATATCGCGCGCCGTTTTGCGTCCGTAGGTATGCTGTGCGAAGCGCACGCCGCCGATCAAGTCGCCAATGCTCAGCTCTGCCACGCGCCGCCGATTCGGATCGTCGGTCACCACGCTACATCTGCCATTTTGATCCACGAAATAGAACGTATTGCCTAAGCGCACGCCTTCCACATTGCGTCCATCGGTCAGCGCGAAGGCGTCGCCTTCGGCGCGCAGCACCACGCGGCGCTCACCGCTGAGCTGATTGCTGAAGATATCGGCGGTCAGCGCGCCGCTGATCGGCTGTGTGCTGCCTGCGAAGAAGCCATCGAAGCGGATGACAAGCTGTGTGTGCCAATGCGGCAGCGCCTCAAGGTTGCGGTCAATCGGCAAGAAGCGCACGCCTTGATCGAAGCCTACAGGCGGCGCGTTCTGCGTGATGAACGCCGCCGTCTGCGCAATTTCGAGCGTCGTCTGCGTCGGCAGCGCTTGCGCTTCACAGGCAGCGACGAGCAAGCAGGCGAGCAAGCACAGCGTCGCGCAGCGCATGGCGATCAACCTTTGTCGTCGTGCAGGCGCGTCTTCTGGTAAGCGATGATCTGGTCAATGGTCTCATCGAGCGGCGTGGTTGGCTGCCAACCGATGCACGCGCGAATTTTGCGGATATCAGGCACGCGGCGGCGCATATCTTCAAAGCCTGCCTCATACGCCTGATCGTAAGGAATCAATTGAATTTCAGAGCGGCTGCCTGTGCGCGCCTTGATCCGCTCTGCCAGCGCGTAGATGCTGATCTCTTCATTGCTGCCGATGTTGAAGACTTCGCCGTTCACGTTTGACGCCTCGCCCAGACCGATGATCGCGTCCACCACGTCGTTCACGTTGCAGAAGCAACGCTGTTGCGCGCCATCGCCATAGACCTGAATCGGCTCGTTTTTGAGCGCCCAGCGCACAAAGCGCGGCACGACCATGCCGTAATGTCCGCGTTGGCGCGCACCGACCGTGTTGAAGAGTCGGAAGATCACAACCGGCAGCTCTGCCGCGCGATGATAGGCGAGCGCGAGGAATTCGTCCAGCTCCTTCGAAGCGGCGTAACTCCAGCGACTTTTGGTGGTCGGACCGAGCGTGCGATCGTCGTCTTCGCTGAACGGCACTTTCTCGTTTTTGCCGTAGACTTCGCTCGTCGAAGCGATCAGCACCTTGCGCCGATAGCGTCGCGCCGTCTTCAACACCACTTCCGTGCCGCCGACGTTGATCTCAATCGTGTCAATCGGCGAGCTGACGATGTTCAGCACGCCAACTGCCGCCGCCAAATGATAGATCACATCGCACTCGCTCACCAAGCGATCCATGACCGCCGCGTTGCGAATATCCTCAATAGCGAAGCGAAAGCCGATCCGCCTCTCAAGCGCCGCGATGTTCTCAAAGCGACCTGTGCTGAGATTATCGATCACGGTCACTTCATAGCCGCGATTCAGCAATTGCTCAGCCAGATGGCTGCCGATGAAACCTGCACCGCCAGTGATCAGCGCCCGTGTTGGCATGTTCAGGAACGTCCTCTCTGTTCTCAGCGCAATTGTACAGCAGTATAAGCACAAAAGCAACGCGCTAACACGGCACGAGCGTCACTTGTGCGCCGAAGACGCGCCGCACATAGCGCTGCACAGGCGCGCTCGCCAATTGGCGCGCCTGATGTGTCAGACCGCGCCATGCCAAGAATGTATAGAGCGGCGCGCTGGACGGACAGATGCCGAAGCGAAAGAGCGTCAGGCGTTTGATGGGCAGCTCAGGCGCCAGACGGCGATCTGCGCCTATGCGCGCGCTCACCAACAGACGTCGGCTCAGGTAGACCAACAATGGATCGGTCTGCGCGCTCAGATGCAGATAGTCAGGCGCGCCGAAGCGGCTCAGCACGTCGCCCAGCTGGATCGGCGCGCGCTCAGGCACATCAGATGCAGTGCGCTCTATTGAGAGCGTGACCGTGTCTAAGACACCATCTGCCAGCAAGCTGAAGCTGACCGCCAGCGTGTAGCCGTCGCGGCGCGCCTCGAAACGCGAATCGCTGACTCGCGTCCATGTGCGCGTGAGCGGATGCGCGCTGAGCAGCGCAAGCGCTTCTTGCGGCGTGTGCTTGGCAGGAATGACGCCGAACAGACACAACGGCGAGCATGGCGCGCCTTCAGGCGTTGTGAAGATCGCCTGCCACGCCATCGGCTGCTCGCGTCCAAGCGCACGCGCCGCGCCGCTCAATGCGCTGAGCAAGAGAATGCCGCACATTAACCAAACACTGATCTTTCGACGCATTCGCGCATCGCC
>DAOTWB010000145.1:0-2661 GCA_034436235.1 Anaerolineae bacterium | reverse complement strand
AATTGCGAGCCGATAGTCTCTAGGATGCGCTGATCGTTGAGCGTGAAGGCTTGCGCATTTTGCGAATCGGCGGCGATGAGCGCGCCGAGCGTCTGATCGGACGCGATGAGCGGCACGCCGATGAAAGCGCGCGTCTGAGCGAAGCCAAGCGGACTGGCGTGAGCGCTTAGCACACGCGCCACTTCATCGCCAACAAGACGTTGCGTGCTGCGGCTTGCCATGACGAACGTCACTTCATCGTCGGCAGGCGCTTGCGGCGGCAAGCTCAGCGGCTCGCCGTCGCGCAGCGCGATCGGATAGGTCAACTGTGTGCGATCAGGGCTGATGACTGCCACAAGGAACGCCTCAGCTGTCACGAGGTCTGGGAAGCGCTGACGGGCGATCTCGTAGACTTCTTCTTCTTCGATAGTGGCAGCGAGCGCTGTCGAGAGCTGGCTCAGATTGAACAACTCGCTCAGCTTGGCAGCCGTCTCGGTCTGCAAGCTGGCGTTCTCAATGGCGACGGCAGCCTGCGCGGCGAGCGTACGCGCCAAGCGCACTTCAGTGCTGCTGAAAGCGCGCGCCGAATCGTGAATTTCCAGTGTGATCAGTCCAATCGCCTGCTCGCGGACGACCATCGGCAAGGCGAGCAGATAGGCGGCGCCGCGCGCGCTCAGCATGGCATGTTCAGCGGCAGAGAGATGTGCGTCCGTGTTGCGCAGCAGGACAGTCTGGCGCGTTTTCAAGACGCGCTCTAAAGTCGGATACGCGCTCAGGTCGTAGCGCGTGTTTGGCGCATCCACCGGCGCGTTCTGCATCGCCAGCTGCTCGTGTTCCACTTTCAGCGCGCGGTTATCAGGCTGCCACGTGGCGATCTTGCAGCCGTCTGCTTGCAGCGCCACGATCATCTGCATCGTGATGTTGCGCAAGACCTGCTCGAGATCGAGCGTGGCAGAGATGGCTTGAGTAGCCTCGAAGAGCATCTCCAGCTCGCGCGTGCGCGCAAAGGATTGCTCCAGCAAGTTGGCGTTTTGAATGGCGATGGCAGCCTGCGAAGCGATGGTCTGCGCCACTTCCAGCTGATCGGGTCGGAAGGTGAGCTGCTGGCTGACGGCGCTGAAGACCATCAGACCGATGCACTGTCCGCCGAGCGCGAGCGGCACGAGCATCTGCGAGAAGATGCGCTGATCGGCGAGGCTGCGCGGCACGATCAACTCGTCAGTGCGCGTCACATCGGCAAGGGCAATGGGCAGCAGCGTGCGGCGCACTTCGACCACTAACAGATTCTGCTCAAAGGGCAGCGTGTTAGCTGCATCAGGCGGCGCTACATTGCGCGGATATTCGATGATCGGCTTGGCGACCTGCTCGTCCAGATCGAACAGGTAAGCGATGCCATGATCCGTGCCGAGCATCTCTTGCGATTCGCGCAGCGCGACTTCGAAGATATCTTCGAGGTCGAGCGTTTGCGTCAGCGCGTTAGAGACGCGATAGAGCAGCGAGAGACGCTTTGCCTGCTGATCCAATTCCTGAGCGCGCGCGGCAGCTTCACGGTAGAGCGCTTCAGTCTCATCGGCGGCGCGGCGCTGGCTCTGGAAGAGCTGCGCGTTCTCAAAAGCGACCGCCACTTGATTGGCGTAGGTGAGCGCCAATTGCTCCATCGTCGGTGTGAAGAAGGCTACGTCGTATTTTTCCAGCACCAGCAAGCCGATCAAGCTGCCGCGCGAGACGAGCGAGACGCCAAGCCATGCGCGAGTCGGCTGCTCAAGGCTCATCGGGAAGCGTGCGTCTTGCCGAATGTCAGGGATGTTCAGCACTTGCCCACGCGAGGCGATCTCGCGGAATAAGTCGGAGTCGGCGATATCCGCCTCAATACCGAGCAGCGCCGCGTCATCGCCAAAGCCGCGCGCCGCTTGGATGAGCAGCTTATCGCCGCGCCGCAGCCAGAGCGTAGCGCGATCAAACTCCAAAATGCGCGATAACTGATCGAAGACCAGTTGCGTGAGCGCGTCCAGCTCTAAAACAGTGGTCAACTGCCCTGAGATATCGGTCAGCGTCGCCAATTGCGCGGCGCGCTGTGCCACGTCTTTCTCAAGCGCAGCGCGCTCGGTCACGTCTTCGACCAAAATCACGCTGCCGCTGATCGCGCCGCCTTCTTGCAGCGGATATAAGTAGTAGTTGCCGACTCGCTCAGCGGATGCATCGCCTAAGCGCACATTCAGCACAGTCTGCGGCTCGCCTGTTTGCAGCACTTGCGCAAGCGGCGCCGCCAAAATTGGCTCAAGAGCAGGGCGATAGGCGAAGAGCGCTTGTCCGTTCGCTGCTTGTGCATCCCAGCCGAAGGCGCGCTGCATGAAGGCGTTGATCGTGCGCACGCTGAGCGCACGATCAACCACGATGATGCCTTGCTGAATGGACTGAATGACGGCTTGGTTGAAGGATGTCAAGCCAAGCGTCTCTTGGTAAAGCCGCGCGTTTTGGATCGCCACTGAGGCTTGAATGGCGAAGGCAGTCGCTTTCTCAACATCGCTGCCAGTGAAAGGCTGCCCAGAGTCGGTCTTGATGAAGGTGAGCGCGCCAATGGCTTGCTGCTCGCGCAGGAGCGGCACGCACAGCAAGGCGCCGATCGGCACATCTACCAATGCTTCGGCAGCGTAGATGGACTGATCGAACTCGGACGCGCTG
>DAOTWB010000144.1:0-25624 GCA_034436235.1 Anaerolineae bacterium | reverse complement strand
TGCCGCTATAATTGCGCATAAGGCGACCGTTCTTCGCGCGGTCGCAATACCGAAGCGCATAGCGCGTCAGTTGGCTGTGGAGCGTGAAAGTGCTATACGTCGGTTGTGCAGTCTGGGCATATGAAGGCTGGATAGGCGCATTTTATCCGCACGGCTTGTCCAAGCGAGCGCTTCTGAGCGCTTACGCTGAACGTCTGACAACCGTTGAGGTGAACAGCACTTTCTACGCGCTGCCGTCGCTGCCGATAGTCCAGCGCTGGGCGCAGCAAACGCCTGAGTCCTTCCGATTCTGCCCGAAGTTTCCGCGCGCCATCACGCACACGGCGCACTTGCGCGCGGTCGCCGCGCAGACCGATGCTTTTCTCAACGCAATGCGCGCGCTTGGCAAGCGGCTCGGTCCGCTTATGTTGCAATTGCCGCCTAGCTTCAGTCCAAGCGCGCTGCCGATTTTAGCTGAGTACTTGAGCGCATTGCCGCGCGACCTACAGATCGCGGTTGAAGTGCGTCATCGCGCATGGTTTGCGCCTGAGCGTAGCGCACAGCTCGATGCGCTTCTGGCTGAGCATGGCGCGGCGCGCGTCGCCTTCGATAGCCGTCCGATCTACGCCAGCGCGGCGCCCGAAGCGCTGCTCGGTCAGGAGAAAAAGCCTGACGTGCCGCTCTACGCCGAAGCAACACAGCCTTTCGCGCTTGTGCGCTACATCGGCAGTCCGATCCCTGATGAAAATGCGCCATATCTGGCGTTTTGGGCAGCGCGGATCAGCGCTTGGCTCTCCGAGCAGCGCACAGTCTATTTCTTCGCGCATTGTCCGCGCGAGGAGAACTCGCCCGGCTTGGCGCGTGCGCTCTATGAGCGCGTCAATGCGCTGTGCGCACTGCCGCCTTTGCCTTGGGCAGCGCACGATCAGCCGCCTGCCGACCGCTCACAGCTCACGCTCTTCTGAGAAACCTTCGTAGGAATGCATCTTGCCGTCCTGTACAAGCCATGCTATGATGCATTGCGACGTATCGCATGACATGAGAGGTGTATGCAAAAACAAGAGATAGCAGGGCTTGTCGTCAAGACACAAAGTGGCTTTTACTGGGTGCAAACGCAGACCGATCTAGTGATCTGCCAGCTGCGCGGCACGCTGAAGCAGGCGAGCAAAAAGACTGAGCTATGTGTGATCGGCGACCGCGTCATCATCGAGCGGTTGCCTGATGGCAGCGGCGTGATCAAGCAAGTTTTGCCGCGTCAGCGCGTCCTTTCGCGCATCGAGCCGAGCGAATACGCCGGCACGTCTACCGAGCGCGAGCAAGTGCTGATCGCCAACTGCGATCAGGCTGTTTTTGTCAGCGCGGCTGCCAATCCTGCGCCGAACACGCGCTTTTTGGATCGTTGCCTTGTGGCGGCGGAAAAAGCGGGCATCCCTGCTGTGGTCGTCCTGAACAAAATTGACCTAGCAGGCGCAGAGCAATCGTGCGCGCTCTTCGCGACCTACGAGCGCATCGGCTATCCTGTCCTTTACGTCAGCGCGGTCGCTCAAATCGGCATTCAGGAGCTGCGCGACGTCCTGCTCGGCAAAGTTTCGATCTTCACAGGTCGCTCAGGCGTTGGCAAGAGCAGCCTGCTCAACGCCATTCAACCTGAGCTTGGGCGCGCCGTCGGCGAGGTGAGCGCCAAGCTCGCCAAAGGCAAGCACACCACCAATTACGCCGAGATGGTGCCGCTGATCGGCGGCGGCTATGTGGCGGATACGCCTGGCATTCGCGGACTCGGCTTATGGGATATCGAGCCTGACGAGCTGGACGGCTATTTCCGCGAGTTTGTGCCGCACATTGCGCATTGTCCATTCAGCGATTGCACGCACATCAACGAGCCTGAGTGCGCTGTGCGCGCTGCTGTCGCGCGCGGCGAGATCGCTGCGCATCGCTACGAGAGCTACTTGCGCCTGCGCGAAGAGCTGGAAGATCAGTACGTCTATTAGCGAGGATCGGCGCACGCCGATCCTCGTGCTTCATTTTCAGGCTTTCAACTTGAAGACGACGATTGCCAACGGCGGCACAGTGATCGAGAGACTGTGCGGAAAGTCGTTCATCGGATATGGCTCGCTCTGCACGGCGCCCATGTTTCCGACGTTGCTGCCGCCGTAGTAGACGCTATCGCTGTTCAGCACTTCAGCGTACACGCCTGCTTTCGGCACGCCAATGCGATAGTTATGGCGCGGCACAGGCGTGAAGTTCAGCACGCAGACCAGAAAATCGCTCGGATCGCAGGCAAAACGAATGTAGCTGAAGATTGAGTTATCCGCGTCATTTGGATTGATCCATTTGAAGCCGTTCCAATCTGTGTCCTGCTCGTAGAGCGCAGGCTGCGCCTGATAGAAATGGTTCAAATCGCGCGACCACGCTTGCATTTTGGCGTGCATTTCCCAATCTCGCACTAAGTGCCAGTCCAGCGCGCGCGCCTCGCTCCACTCTTGCCACTGCCCAAACTCCTGACCCATGAAGTTCAGCTTTTTGCCCGGATGCGTGTACTGATAGCCGAACAGCAAGCGCAGCGAGGCGAATTTCTGCCACCAATCGCCCGCCATTTTGTTGATCAGCGAGCCTTTGCCGTGAACCACTTCATCGTGCGAGAGCGAGAGGACGAAGTTTTCGCTGAAGGCGTACAACATCGAGAAAGTGATCATGTTGTGATGATAGCGCCGATAAATCGGATCTTTTTGCATGTAGGCGAGCGTATCGTGCATCCAGCCCATGTCCCACTTGAAGGTGAAGCCTAAGCCGCCGATGTAGGCAGGGCGCGAGACCATCGCCCAAGCCGTCGATTCTTCAGCGATCATCACGCTGCCTGCTGCCTCGCGATGTGCGACCTCGTTCACGTAGCGCAAAAAGCTGATCGCCTCAAGATTCTCATTGCCGCCATACTGATTCGGCACCCACTCGCCTGCCTTGCGCGAGAAGTCCAGATAGAGCATGGACGAGACAGCGTCCACGCGCAAGCCGTCAATGTGATATTCCTTCAGCCAGAAGAGCGCGCTGGAAATCAGGAAACAACGCACCTCATTGCGCCCGTAATTGAAGATATACGTTCCCCAGTCAGGATGCTCGCCTTTGCGCGAATCGGCGTGTTCATAAAGATGCGTGCCATCGAAATAGCTGAGCGCGTAGCCATCTTTAGGGAAGTGCGCTGGCACCCAGTCCAGAATCACGCCGATGCCGCGCTGATGAAAGCAATCCACGAAATACTTGAAGTCATCAGGCGTGCCGAAGCGGCTGGTCGGCGCGAAATAGCCCGTCGTCTGATAGCCCCATGAGCCGTCAAATGGATGCTCAGTGATCGGCAGCAGCTCGATGTGTGTGTAGCCCATTTGCGCGCAATATTCCACCAGCTCATGCGCCAGCTCGCGGTAGCTGAGCCAACTGCCATCAGGCTTGCGCCGCCACGAGCCAAGATGCACTTCGTAAATTGCCATTGGCTTGGTGAGCGGCGAGCCTTTGGCGCGCTGCTCCATCCATGCCTCATCTTGCCACTGGTAGCGCGAGAGATCGGCGATGATGCTGGCAGTGTTCGGACGCAACTCGTAGCGAAAGCCGTACGGATCGCTCTTCTGCGCTTGATAACCGTGAAAGTTCGAGCGAATGTCGTACTTGTAAATCTCGCCTTCGCCCAGCTCAGGGATGAACAGCTCCCAGACGCCGTTGCTACGCTGCCGCATCGGATGACGGCGCGCGTCCCAGAAGTTGAAATTGCCCACCACGCTCACGCGGCGCGCATTAGGCGCCCAGACGGCGAAGCGCGTGCCGCGCACGCCGTCCACTTCGGTCAGGTGCGCGCCGAGCATCTTGTAGGCATACAGCAGGTTGCCTTCCGCGAACAAGTGCAGGTCAAAGTCGGTCAGCAGCGGCGGAAAAGCATATGGATCGTAGTAAATATCTACGGCGCCATCGGCGAAGGTCGCCTCAAGGCGGTAACGAAACGGCTCAGCGGCGCGCAAAGTGACCTCAAAAAAGCCTTCGCTGCGCAGCTTGGTCATCGGATGACGGCTGCCGTCAGCGGCGATCAGCGTCAGGCGCTCTGCATATGGGCGCAGCGCGCGCACTGAGATTTGTCCATCGCCAACAGGATGCGGACCGAGAATATCGAACGGCGCGCCGTGATCAGCGTACAGAAGCGCGTTCAGTGCATCGGGATGAATCTCTAGAGACATGACGACCCTTAATCGTGACTTTCGTTAAGACTCGCCTGTATTCTAGCGTCAAAGCGGCACGTGCAACAAACTTCGCTCAACCGCAGCGGCGCCTGAGCGAGCCTTAATTTTTGAGCGGCTTTCTGTTATACTCCGACCTCGCGTTCAGGCTCAGCCCTTGCGCTGAGCAGCATGAGTTTGGAGTGAGAGCGCTTGCATGAAAGAGATTGTGATCACTGGCTCGGTCGCCTATGACTATCTGATGCGCTTCCCTGGCTTATTCCGCGAGCAGCTTTTGCTCGATAAGCTGGATCGGATCAGCCTGAGTTTTTTGGTGGACGACATGGCGCGGCACTGGGGCGGCGCCGGCGCGAACATCGCCTACAACATGGGCTTGCTCGGCATGCGACCGCGCCTGATGGCGACTGTTGGACGCGATTTTGGCGAGTATCGCGCATGGCTAGAGTCAGTTGGCGTGGATACGCGCGCCGTGGTAGTGATCGATCACGTCTTCACTGCCTCGTTCTTTGCCAACACGGATGTTGAGAATAACCAAATCGCCTCGTTTTATGGCGGCGCCATGGCGTATGCGCGCAACTATAGCCTGACCGATACGCTGGATGTGCAACCTGACTATGTGGTCATCTCGCCTAACGATCCACAAGCCATGTCGCAGCTGGTAGAAGAATGCATCGCGCGCGGCATTCCGTATATGTACGATCCGAGCCAGCAATTGCCGCGCCTCGACGGCGAGACGTTGCGGCGCGGCATTCAGCATGCGCACGCCTTGACCGTGAATGAGTATGAGTGGAACTTGCTCAGCCGCAAAACAGGTATGAGTCAAGAGGAAGTGCTGAGCCATGTGAAAGTCTTGGCACGCACGCTCGGCAAGCACGGCGCAGAGATTTTCGCCGACGGTCAGCACTATCGCATTCCAATTTTCCCGACTGACGACGTGACCGATCCAACAGGCGTCGGCGACGCCTTCCGAGCAGGCTTGTTGTGCGGTATGCAGCACGGCTGGGACTGGGATATCACAGGGCGCGTCGGCTCGCTGTGCGCCGCTTACGCCATTGAGCGCGTCGGCACGCAGACGCATCGCTACACGCCTGCTGAGTTTGTGGCGCGCTTCCGCCAAGTCTTCGACGATCGCGGCGCGCTGCAAGCGCTGCTCTTGCCTGCGCAGCGCAGCAGCTGAGCGACGCTCAGCATACTTTTCGACATAAGGCGCTGAGCGCTGCTATAATCAAGCGCCGTATTTGATAGGCATGAATGTTCAACTGACCTGTGAGGAACACGAAAAACAATGACTCAACTGTATCATATTGCCGATCCGAGCCTTGCCACAGGCGGCAAGCTGCGCATTGATTGGGCAGAGCAAGAGATGCCTGTCTTGCGCCAAATCCGCGAGCGCTTCAGCCGCGAGAAGCCGCTCAAAGGCGTGCGCATTTCGGCTTGCCTGCACGTGACCACTGAGACTGCCAACCTGATGGCGACGCTCCAAGCAGGCGGCGCCGACGTTGTGCTATGCGCCTCGAATCCGCTCTCCACGCAAGACGATGTGGCAGCATCGCTCGTCACACATTACGAAATTCCTGTCTACGCCATCAAAGGCGAAGATAAGGCGACCTACTTCAGCCACATTGAAGCGGCGCTCGATCACAAGCCGCAATTGACGATGGACGACGGCGCGGATGTGGTCAGCGAGCTGCACAAGAATCGCCGCGAGCTGCTGCAATACGTGATCGGCGGCACTGAAGAGACGACCACAGGCGTGATCCGTCTGCGCGCCATGGCAGCCGATGGCGCGCTGATGTTCCCTGTCATCGCCGTCAACGATAGCAACACCAAGCATATGTTCGATAATCGCTATGGCACAGGACAATCCACGATTGACGGAATCTTGCGCGCCACGAATATCCTGCTGGCAGGTCGCGTGGTTGTCGTGGCAGGCTACGGCTGGTGCGGGCGCGGCATCGCGGCGCGCGCGCGCGGCATGGGCGCACAGGTCGTCGTCACTGAGGTCGATCCGCTCAAGGCGCTGGAAGCGCTCATGGACGGCTACAGTGTGATGCCGATGCTGGACGCGGCGAAGATCGGCGATATTTTCGTGACCGCCACAGGCGATATCAACGTGATAGATCGGCATCACTTTGAAGTGATGAAAGACGGCGCGATTGTGGCGAACTCAGGGCATTTCAACGTGGAAATCAATATTCCTGCGCTTGAAGCGCTCTCGGTCGGCACGCCAAAGTTGGTGCGTCCATTTGTGCAGCAGTACCGCACCAAAGACGGACGCACCATCAATCTGTTGGGCGAAGGTCGTCTGGTCAATCTCGCCGCTGCCGAAGGACATCCTGCCAGTGTGATGGACATGAGCTTCGCCAATCAGGCGCTGGCAGCCGAATACATGCTGCGCAACGCTGATAAGCTCGAGAAGCGCGTCTACAGCTTGCCTGTTGAAGTTGACCAAGAGATCGCGCGCCTGAAACTGGAAGCGATGGGCGTCCGCATTGACACGCTGACCGAAGAGCAGTTTCAGTACCTCAATCAGTGGCAAGAAGGCACTTGAGCCTGTCTGTTCTCAACGGACGAGTCATGCGACTCGTCCCAACTTTCTGATCAGCACACACGCAATCGTGTGCAGGAGTTTAGCGTATGCGTTTTTCCGATCATACCTTAGCAAAAGCGCGCTTTTACAGCCTGCTCGGGCTGTTCGCAGCTATTTTGCTGATCGCGAGTCTGGTCGCGCCTGCGCCGAGCGCCGCTCAAGACGCGACGCTGGGCAAAGTGCGCTTTGTGCATGGCGTAGCAGGCAGTCCGGATGTGGATATCTATCTAGATGGGCAGTTGGCTGCCAGCGGACTGAGCTTTGGCGCCGCCACGCGCTTCCTGAGCGTGCCAGTTGGCACGCGGGCGCTCACAGTGACCGTCAATGGCAACGCCGCGCCGATCTTTCAGGGCAGCCTGACAATCGGCGTTGACTTCGCCTACACAGCGGTCGTGCAAGGCGCGCCGAACGCGCTTGAGGTCGGCTTGTACGAAGACGATCTAGCGCCTGTGCGGCCTGGCAACATCCGCTTCGGCGCGATTCACGCGATCAAAGATGCGCCGCCTGTGGATGTCATTCAAGTCAGCGGCGCGGTCGAGTTTCCGCTGGCGCAAGGGCTGACCTACGGACAGCCGTATGGCACAGTGGATATTCCGCTCAGCGGCGGCGATCTGGTGGTGGTGCCTGCAGGCGCGCCGCTCAGCAGTGTCTTGGCGCGCATCAATCAGTTGCCGCTTGTCACAGGCACTTACAACACGGTCGTGGTGCTTGGCGCTGGACCGTCAGTGGCGCTCTTAGCGCTCAGCGAGCGCGTCGCGGCGGAAGATGCTGCCAACAGCGCGCTGGTCAGCTTCGTTCACGCCAGCGCGGAAGCGCCTGCAGTGGATATCTACGTGAACGACAGTCTGGTGGCGGTCAATGTGCCGTTTGGCGTCGGCTTGCCGCATGTCAATTTGCCGTCAGGCGAGGCGAAGATCGCCGTCCGCGCAGCGGGCAGCGCTGCTGAGAGCGCGCCTGTGCTGCAGGCGGAGACGACGCTGCCGAGCGGCGCCGCGGCGACCGTCGTGATCAGCGGCGCGCCTGATGCGCTCACGGCGACCGTCTATGCGGATAACATCGCTTCGCTAGACGCTGAGCGCGCGCGCGTGCGCTTGATCAACGCGCTCAGCGGCGATCTCGCCTTCCTCACGCTCGATGAAGAGACCGTCGTGCAGAGCAGTCAGGCGTCGGGCAGCGAAGTGAAGAAAGGAGTCTTCGCGGCAGAGCTGGGCATTTTCGGCAAGGAGCTCAGCCTGCGCAGCGCGCTTGTGCTGAATGGCGGCGTGTTGCACAACTTCATCTTGGCAGGGTCTGAGAGCGCGCCTGAGCTGATCTACGTGGCGACGAGCCTGAACGAGCAGCTGGGCAGCGCGGCTGTGGTCGTGCCTGCGGCGGCGGAAGCGACGCCTTTGCCGCCGGATTTGGTTGCGGCGCCTACGCCTACGCCGATTGTCGGCAACATTCCGACTGTCGCGCCTGTCTTGATTCCGACCATTCCGATCACCGTTCCGACCATCGCGCCGCCTGCTTTCACGCAACCTACGCCGACGCCATTCGGCTTCACAGGCATCACAGGCATCGTGGATACCGATCCTGGCGTCAACCTGAAGATTCGTGAGTATCCACGCACTGACGCGCGTACGCTCGCCCTAGCGCCGAGCCGCACGCTCTTGCGCATCGAAGGCGTGCGCGGACCTGCTCGTCTGCCCGATGAGCCGACGCCTGAAGCGACCGCTACGCTCAATCCTGAAGGCGTGCGCATTCAAGATATCTGGGTCTTCGTGACGTGGGAACTGCCCGATGGCGGCAAGATCACCGGCTGGACGAAGCCTGAGTTCCTCGTAGTGACCGATGCGCGCGGCAGGCGCGTCTTCACAGCTGCCGAGATGCTGACCTTCCCACAAGTGCCTGAGAATACCTTCGGCGAGATCAGCACGTCGCTCGCTACGCCTGTCGCCGCCGATCTCAACCTGATCATCGCCACTGTGAACGTCGATCCAGGCGTGAATCTACAATTGCGGCGCACGCCTGATATCACGGCTGAGTCGTTAGCGCTCCTGCCGCTCGGCACGCGGCTTGTGGTGCTGGAGAAGACTGAAGTTGAGTCGCGCGGCGGCTTGGTTGGCGAGCCGAGCAGCCTGATCTGGCTCTACGTGCGCTTCACCACTGAGAGCGGCACGCTGCTTGGCTGGGTGAATTCGCAGTTCGTCACGCTCTCGCGGAACGGTCGTCCGTTCTCGCTAGACGACGTGCCAACTACCGCCGAAGTGCGCGTTGGCGGCTTGCAAGGCAGCCCTTTGGTGGCGCCGCCGCCGCCTGCTACGCAGGTCGTGACGGCTACCATTGACAAGGTCGATCCAGGCGCCAACTTGCACCTGCGCCGCAATCCTGATGCAGGCTCAGAGTCGCTCGGCTTGATTCCATCAGGCACGCAACTTGAAGTGTTAGGTCGCAATGGCGATGGCACTTGGCTGCAGGTGGAATACAACGGCGTGCGCGGCTGGATCAACGCGTCGTTCGTCAGCGTGACGCGCGGTGGCAGACCGTACAAGATCGAAGATATTCCGAACGTCTTGGCTGAGCCGACGGCGACGCCTTCTTCCTAATCAGCGCAGTGTAGGCAGGCGTCACGCTTGCCTGCGCCATTTTTGAGGATGCTGCCGTGCGCATTCTACTGCTCTGCAGCTTTTTGCTGAGCGCAGCGCTCGCGCTGAGCATCGGTCTGACGCGCCAAATCGGGCAGGCGCAGCCGCTGCCAGAGCTGATCGCGGCAATCGGACTACACGCGCCTGAGCAGTGTCACGGCAACGGAATCTGTCTGTTGGGCATGACGCCCGGACACAGCAGCTGGAACGAGACGCGCTCAGCGCTTTTGCCGCGCACACGCGACGAACTTTACACCAAGCAGCTCGTCGTCTCGATAGATGTGCTGCCTAACCAAGTGGACGAGGCGCTCATCTATTTCTTTCAATCGGTTGACACGCTCTCGCTTGGGCGCGTGCAGGCGCTCTTTCGCGCGCGTGAGGCGGCGCCAAGCGTCGGCTGGCTGCTCAAACAGCACGGCACGCCGTGCGGAGTCAGTTTGTACACGCGCACGGCGAGCGGCTATCGGCTGCCACAGGCGCTGATCACGCTGCGCTATCCGCATTTCCTCGCTAACGTGCCATTGCCAAACTATCGCCTCGATACCGGCACGCGCATCGAGAGCCTTTACCTGCACGATCCTGCTTACAAGGCTGAGCGCCGCTTAGAAGCCTGCCGCGACCTGATCACTGACGGCGTGCAGAATCGCGCATGGGCAGGCTTCGCCGCAGTTTGGCGCTACGCCGCGCTGCCGCGCCATTGATTCAATTGCCGTCCGCTTCCAAGACGGCGAGCGCAGTCACGTCATCTGTGGCGAGCGCCTTGATGTAGCCGCCGCGCAGCGCGCCTAAGATCGAATAACGCTTGGGCAAGCCGCACGCCACAGCGATCACGCTCGGAATCGCCTTGACATCCGCTAGATCGAGCGCGATCACGCGCTGATTCACATCGAAGCGCTCGCAGTTGCCGTTGATATCGAAATGGCGACCTGCCGTCTCGCCAACCGCGCCTTGCGCGCGCAGCTCTTTCAGCTCGGCTTCCGTCAGATGACCGGCGCGCAGGAAGCTGGACATGCCGACTTCGGTCGTGCCGATGCCCAGCAAAGCGATGCTGGCGCGCCGTGCGCGGTTGAGCGTCTCGCTGATGGTCGGCTGCTCTAGGAACAAGTCGCGCGCGGCGCGGCTATCCACCAAGAGCGGCGCGTGCAGATAGAAAAAGCGTCCGCCCAGCTTGGTCGCCAGCTTGCGCGCCAGCTCATGCCCATCAATCTCGGACTCAACCGTGCCGACGCTGCCGATCATCTGCACCACTTCCACTTGCAAGCTCTGGCGCTCGCTCAGCGCACTGACCGCCGCGCTGACGCCTGTTCCCCACGAAATGGCGAGCGTATCGCCTTGCCGCAGGCGCTCTTCAAGGTAGCGCGCCGCTAACTGCCCTGCCGCGCTGAGCGTCTCAGCATAAGGGCGACCGCGGCTCTCGACGATCATCACGCGCTCCAAGCCGAAGCGCTCGCGGAAGTGCTTCTCAAGCGGCGGCACCGTGCTGATCGGCTTACGGATGCGAATTTCCACCAGACCTTTCTGCTTGGCTTCCTTCAAAAGGCGCGAGACGTTCGAGCGTGAGGTCGCCAGTAGTTTGGCGATCTGCTCTTGGTTATAATCCTGCTCGTAGTAGAGCGAGGCAACACGGATCAGATAATCCTCGCGGCTCTCTAGCATAAGTCACCTATTGGCTATGCAAAGGTCACAACACTTCACATTTGTGCAAGCCTACCTTACCACAAATTGGCGCGCTAGAGAATGCACAATTTTTGTCAAGCGCTTGCGGCGAACTTTTTAAGACGATGGAGAAGCAGCATGACAGAGACAGCAACCGATCAGTACGAAATCTATGTGGACGGCTCTTTTGAGCATGGCACGGTCAGCTATGGCGTCATCATCCTGAAAAATTCGCAATTTCAGGCGGCGCTGTTCGGCATCGCCAAGACTGATCCTGAGCATCGGCAGGTGGGCGGCGAGATCACAGCCGTCGCTGAGGCGCTGCGCTGGTGTCAGAAACACAGCGTGTCGGCAGTGACGATCTACTACGATTACGAAGGTCTAGAGGCATGGGTGACAGGACGTTGGCGCGCTGAGCAGGCGCTCACGCAGAAATACGCGGAATTTGTGGGCAACTCAGGCGTGCGAATTGCGTGGCAAAAGGTGACGAGCCACACAGGCGATCTGTGGAACGAAAAGGCTGACCAGCTCGCTAAGCAAGCCATTGCGCTGCGCTTGATAACGCAATCTACTGCGACCGACGCGCCTGCATCCGAGCAAGATGCGCTACTGAGCGAAGCGGAGACGCTCGCGCGCGCCTTCGCCGACTATCTGACGGCACAAGGCATTTCGGCGGCGTTCGCAGGCATTTTCAACGATATGTACGCGCGCGTGACAGCCTTGAACGGCTATTTCGATCTGTACAACACGCGCAAAAAGCGGCTATCGCCGCGCATTCACAACGTGAGCGCTGAGGATAAAGAGCAGTTGCAAGCGGCTTGGCGCGCTTTTCTGAGTTCGCGGCGCTGAGCATCGCTTTTGATGGTACAATCAAGATGAGTGTTTCAACGTGCTTGCCGCTTTCCTATAAACGCTCTGTCAGGTTTTCACTTGCGTTGAGGAGAAACTCAATGAAACGCTTTTTCTACCGTCTAATCGGCGTCCTGATTGCAGCAACGCTTACAAGCAGCAGCGCGTTGATCGTCTCTGCGCAAGGCGGCGCGACCATCGTCGGGCGCGGCGGCATTCGCCACTTGGCTGCCTCGCCAGATGGCAAATACATCGCCGTCGCCAGCACCATCGGCATTTGGCTGTATT
Source organism: Anaerolineae bacterium (assembly GCA_034436235.1). GTDB lineage: Bacteria > Chloroflexota > Anaerolineae > Aggregatilineales > UBA2796 > CP2-2F. The sequence goes on along the minus strand of DAOTWB010000144.1, from coordinate 13,424 downwards.
CAGCGGCTGATGTGACCAAGCAGCCGCGCTTCATCAGCGGTCACAGCGAGGAAGTGCAGCAGGTCGCCTTCAGCGCTGATAGCGCGAAACTCGCCTCTGCCAGTTTGGATCGCACGGTCGGAGTCTGGAATGTAGAGACAGGTGAACGCCTGCAGACCTTCGAAGGCGCGCGCTCAGGCTTCTATGCGGTCACTTTTAGCCCTGATGATAAATTGGTGGCAGCTGCCACGCTTGATCAGAACACGATCCGTCTGTGGGAAGCCGAGAGCGGACGCGTGGCAGGCGTTTTTCAAGGACATCGCAGTCAGATCAGCGCGCTCGCCTTCAAAGCCGACGGCAAACAGCTCGCCTCAGGCTCGTCTGATCAGAGCGTGCGCGTCTGGGACGTGGAAAAAGGCGCTGAGCTGCGCACGCTCGAAGATGCCAAAGCGCGCGTCAATACTGTCGCCTACAGTCCTGACGGCGCGCTTTTGGCAATCGGCGGCTCGAATGGCAACGTCCTGCTCTACGAGACCGAGGACTATCGCGTTTTACAGACACTTGAGATGCAACGCACTAACATCGGCAGCCTCGCCTTCAGCCCTGACGGCAAGACGCTGGCAGTTGGCGCCTCAGCGAAGATTTTCCTATGGGATGTGGCGAGCGGCAGGAATCTGGCAAACTTCGACGCCCATCGTGGATCGATCATCAGCCTGACCTTCAGCACAGACGGCGCGCAGATCATCAGCGGCGCCGCAGACAACGCGATCCGCGTCTTCAACGCCGACACCACGCGCGAGATAGCGCAGACGCGCGCTGAACACGCGCGCGATCTCTTGCACACGACCTTCAGCCTTGATGGACGCTTCGCTGCGTATGCCACGTCTGGCGATCCATTCGTGCGGCTCGTCTCGTTAGCTGATGGCAGCGTGCAGCTGATCGATAACGCCAGCACTGCCACTGCGCTCGCTTTTAACAACACTGCCAGCTTGCTGGCTGCCGCTTCCGCAGGCAGCGTGCTGCTCTACAACACTGAGACGCTGCGCACGGAAGCGTCCTTGCGTCCAAATGCGCAGCTCGGCAGCATCTCAGCGCTCGCCTTCAACAGCGATAGCAAGACAATTGCGGTTGGCTACGCACAAGGCACAATCGTGGTCTACGACGTGGCGAGCGGAAAAGCTGTGCGCGAGCTGAGCGGACACACGCAAACAGTGCGCTCGCTATCGTTCAGCGCTGACGACAAAATGCTGTATAGCACGTCTGCAGACGGCTCGCTGCGCCTGTGGTCGCTTGAATGACGGCTGAATGACCGTGTAGCGCAGTCGCGCAAGGCAGCTCAAATCATGAGCTGCCTTTTTCGATTCGCGGCAGGCAGATCGGCGCGCTTTGCGGTAAACTTTATGAAGGATTTCTCGCTCAGAAAGGATGACTCATGCGCCTGCCGATCGTCGCCGGCAACTGGAAGATGCACAAAACGCCTGCTGAAGCGGCTGAGTTTGCGCACGCCTTGATCGCGCCGTTGTTGCCGTTCGAAGGCGTGGAGCGCGTCGTGTGTCCGCCGTTCGTCGCCATCCCTGCCGTGGCGGAAGCGCTGCGCGGCACGCCGATCAAGGTTGGCGCGCAGAACGTGCATCAAGCGTCACAAGGCGCTTACACAGGCTGCGTCTCTGTGCCGATGTTGCAAGGCTTGGTGGAATACGTGATCATCGGGCATTCCGAAGTGCGCCAATACTTGTGCGAGACCGACGCCATGATCAACGCGAAGGCGAAAGCCTTGCTGGCAGGCGGACTCAAGCCGATCATCGCGGTGGGTGAGTCGTTAGCGCAGCGCGAGGCAGGCGAGACGGTCGCCTTTGTCGGTGCGCAGGTGCGCGCTGCGCTCGAAGGCATTCCTGCCGAGTCGCTGACGGAGATCGTGATCGCTTACGAGCCGATCTGGGCGATCGGCACGGGCAGAAATGCCTCGCCTGAAGACGCAAACGAGACTATCAAAGTGGCAGTGCGCGATGTGATCGCGTCGCTCTACGGCGACGCATTGGCGCAGCGCGTGCGCATTCAGTACGGCGGTAGCGTGAAGCCTGAGAACATGGCGGCGTATATGGCGATGCCTGAGATTGACGGCGCGCTGGTCGGCGGCGCGTCGCTGAAGTTGAACGACTTTGTAGAGCTAGTGCGCCTTGCTGAGGAAGCAAAACGCGCCTGAGTTGTGAGCTATGCTGACCGAGACGCTCACCACATCCGATATCCTGAATTTATTCACGCCATGGATCGTCTTGGCTGTGGTGGCGTTCATCTTGGCGCGCACGCAGTACTGGATCAGGCAGCATGTGTTCGGCATTGGCTTGCTGTGGCTGCGCAACAAAGAGATCGCGGCATGGCTGTACGTCCTTGTCTTGCTGCCTGGCGTCTTGCTGCGCGAGTTGAGCCGATGGATCGCGGCAGGGATGCTCGGGCAACGGATCACGTTCATCATCCCGAAGCCTGAGGTTGACGATGACGGCATTGTGCGCACTAACTTTCTAGACTACAGGACGCTGAATCCTGTCTACATCGGCGTTATTGCCGCGGCGCCTGCTTTAGTCGGCTTCGCGCTCATGCTAGTGATCAGCTATGGCGTGCTGAACTTGCCTGAGCTATTGGCGCTGCTCGGCAATGCCGACTCGGTCGCGCTGCGCGAGGCGTTCAGCCGTCTGCTCAGCCGCGCCGATCTGCCGCTCTGGATTTACTTGCTGTTCGCCATCACCAACACTATGCTGCCGACCGTCCGCGAGCTGCGCAGCACATGGTTTCTATGGCTGATGTTCGGCGGCTTCGTGCTGTTCCTGCTGATTCTCGGCATGTACAACGCCATCTTGCTGCTGCTTGCCGGTCCAGTCGCGACTGCCGTCTACACGCTCGCGACGGTCTATGGCAGCGTAGCGCTCGTCAACCTGATGATGTTGGTCGTGATCAGCGCAGTCGAGGCAATTGTCAGCCGTCTGACCAATCGCAAAGTGGAGTATCGTCCTGCGCCGCCTGAACCGAGACGATCCGCGCTAGACGCGCCGCGCACAGTCTACGATCTGCGGCTGCCGACGCCGCCACCGCCTTCAAGAGCGCTCTCGGCAGGCGCGGCGCGTAAGCTAGGCACGGGCAAAGTTGCGGAAGGCGAGCTGACCGCGCGCGCCACAGGCACTGATCTGCCCGCCGCGCAGCCTGAGTCCGCTGAGCCGATTGTCGCGCCGCCACGCCAACGTCCTGCGCCAATTCCTACACCTGCCCGTCAAACTGGTCAGGCAGCGCGTCCCTTGCCGCCGCCGCCACAACGCGCTGAGCCGCCGCCGCCTGCGCCTGCCAAACCATTGCCGCTCACGCCGCCTGCACGCTTGCCTGCGCCTTCTCTGACCGTTGAAGCCGATCGAGCAGCCGACGGCGAAGTGATCGAGAAAAAAGGCGAAGACGACGGCGAGTTGCGCTATGTGCCTGTGGATGAAACTTGAAACCTGTCCTTTACGCCTTTAATTTCGCCGCGTTTTGCGTTAAGATCGCGTCTGAAGTCTGTAGCGTGATCTATTGAGCGTGCGCCATGTCCGATCTATTGGAAAAACTGAATGTCCTGCTGCGCGCGAGCCTGAGTAGCCTGACTTCAGGCAGCGCTGAGCGTCCGTCCGCCGCGCCGATCACGCCTGAGCGGCTCGGCACGCCGAAAGAGCTGGATCGCGAGATCGCCGCCTTGCGCAAGCAGTTAGCAGATGCCATCGCTCAGCAAGAAGCGCTTCAAGCGCGCATTGACGATATGGAACGCCAAATCAGCGAGTACATCCGCCAAGCCGACTCGGCGTTGCTCTCCGATGACGAGCCGCGTGCGCGCTATCTGATCGCGCAGAAACAACGCCTTGAGCAGCGCGTCCGTGCGCAGAGCGAGATGCTGACGCGCTATCGCAACGCAGCTGCCGATTTGATGGAGCAAGTGAACCGCTTGGAAGCGCTGGTCGCCGATGCGCGCCGCGCCGCTGCCGAGTCCGCTGCTGCGCCGCTCCCAGAGAATCCGCCGAGCCGCGCGCCGGCGCTCGCCGATATGCTGCGCAGCGTCCGCGAGCGTGTTGAAGAGACGCTCGCGCCGCGTCCCAAGCCGCCATCTGACGATTTGCCGCTTGCCAAAGCGCCGCCTTCGAAGCCGTCGCCGTCGCCGTCCGATGACGACGATCTCGCCCGACGGCGCGCGCGTCTGAGTCTGCCCGATTGATGAGCGAGCGTTTATGACTTTTCTGCCGCCGCTAAATGCCAAGCGCATTCTGCTCGTGGAAGAAAATCCGACGGTCGTTGAGCAGTGGAAGACCTTGCTGCGCAACAACGGCTATGAAGTGGAGAGCGCCTACAATTGCGGCGATGCACTTGCCGCACGCCATGAGCGTTTCGCGCTCGCCGTTGTCAATCCGAACATGCAACATCGCGATGGACGCAACATTCTAGACCTGATCCGCGAGCATCCCAGTTTCTCGCGCTTGCCTGTCTTGCGCATCACAGAGCTGGGCGAGACAGGCGCGCAAATTTTGATGAAGATCGCGCAGCGACTTGAAGGCGGACGTCAATCGGCAGGCAGGCAGGCGCTGCGCCCTGCCGATAGTGGCATCCTCGAGACGCAGGACGCGCGCGCGGTCGATCTGACAGGATTAGAAGAGCCGACGATTCGCACGCGCACTATCAGCGAGCAGCGCAAGCAGCTGGCAGCGCGGCGCACGCTCTCAGAGCTGGCGCGTTCGATCGCCGCCGTCTTAGACTTGGACAAAGTGCTGAATCAAGTGGTGGAAGCGGCTGCCAAGCTCACCAACGCTGAAGAGAGTCTGCTGCTGCTGCCCGATCCTGAGGAAGAAGCGCTCTATTTGCGCGCGATGAAAGGCTTAGACGAGACGCACGCCTCGAATTTCCGCATTAAGAACACAGAGCCGATCGTCGGAAGCGTCTTTCGCAGCGGTGAGCCGATCCTGATCGATAACCAGAGCGGTCCGCAGCGCGTGAAGACCGAATATTTCGTCCGCTCCGCTGTATACGTGCCAATGCGCCTGAAAGGTCAGACCATTGGCGTGTTAGGCGTCAACAATCGGCAGAGCGCCCGCACGTTCAGCCAAGTTGACCAAGAGTTGCTGCTCGATCTAGCTGCGCACGCCGCTGTGGCGATTGAGAACGCGCGGCTCTACCAAGAGCGCGTGGTGCAGACGCGCCGCCTTGAGACGCTCGTCGAGGCAGGCATGGCTGTCAATTCCACGTTAGCGCTCCAGCAGGTCTTGCTGACCATCTCGCGCCAGATCATGAAAGCGATTGAAGCGGATGCCTGCTTCATCCAACAGCGCCGTTCCATCACAGATGGTGAGCGCGTTGCAGCGCCGGGCGATACAGCCGTGCTTGCCGAAAATGAGCTGTTTGTTCTTTCGCAGGCTTGGCAAGCCGTGTGGCAACCTGCTCATGCGACTCGCACAGCGCTCGAAATGCGTCCGCTCTTGCGCCAAGCCGTTGAGCAGAACGGCTATTATGTCGTAGCGCGCGAACAAGGCAGCACGCGCCTCTCGACCGAGCTGCAGATGTTGCGCCAGACGGCGGCGCTGCGCATGACCGTGCTGCCGCTGCGCATCGGCACGGGCAAGCCGTTTGGCGTCGTGGATTTATTCCATCGCAGCCAGCTGCCTGAGGCAGAAGGACTGAGTGCAGAGCGCAGAGCGCGCATTCGCGGTCTGGCGGCTGAGATATACGCACGCCTGCGCTCGCTGCCTAACGCGCGCACGGTCAGTTTTCAGAGCGACGGTCGTCCTTCGGCAGAAATTTTCACAGCTGCGCAGAGCATTCTGAACGAAGCGCAAGCCGATTGGCTCGTGTTGAGTCTGTTCGCTGAAAATGATTCGCTGACGCGCGTTTTGCAATATGGCACGGCTGAATTTCTAGAGCCGCCGCGTCCTGAAGAGAGCTTCGTGCCTGTCGAGATCGTGCCGATCTTTCAGGGACAGGCTTGGGTGAACCATCACGTGCGCCAGACCAATCTCTCTGAGCCGCTGCGCGACCTGATGGCGAGCTACGGCGCGCAATCCATCTTGTGCTTGCCGCTGATCATCAAAGGCAAGGTCGGCGGCATGTTCGTCATCTGCGATATGTACGAGCCGCGCGTCTTCCGCGCAGACGAGATCAGCCTTGCTACCGCGCTCATCGCGCAGGCAGCCACTGCCATCGAAAATGCGCGACTCTACCGCGACTTAGAGCGCAGCCTCGCCAATTTGAAACAGACACAAGCGAGTTTGGTGCAGGCGGCGCGCCTTTCCACCATCGGTGAGCTGGCGGCAGTGGTAGCGCACCAAATCAACAATCCACTGACGACCGTCTTAGTCGACTCTGAGCTGCTGATGAGCGACCTGCCCAAAGATTCGCCGCAGTACGAGTCGGCTGTGGCGATCAATCGCTCAGGGCAGCGCGCTCACGCCGTCGTCAAGCGCTTGCTCAGCACGGCGCGGCGCAGCAATCCTGAGGACAGAGCCGTCTGGGTGGATGTGCATCAGACCATCCGCAACACGCTCGATCTGATCTCGACTCATCTCGGACGCGGCGGCGTGCGCTTCGAAGTCCAGCTTGAGACCGATCCGCCGAGCTACATCCGCGCGCCGAGCGGTCACTTGGAAGATGTTTGGCTGAACTTGCTGATGAACGCGCGCGACGCGCTCAATAGTCGCGCTGCGCCTGCTATGGGCGTCCAATCGCACCGCCTGCCTGACCGTCTGGACGTGCTGGTCTGGGATAACGGCAGCGGCATTCCGCCAGAGATGCGCGAGCGCATCTTCGAGCCGTTTTTCACCACCAAGCCGAGCGGCGAAGGGACGGGCTTAGGGCTGTACATCTGCAAGCAGGTCATTGCGCAAGTCGGCGGACGTATCAGCCTAGAGAGCGCGGCGGAAAAAGTGACCGTCTTCCGCGTGAGTCTGCCCGTCAGCGCGGCGCCGGAAGATTGACGGCATGACGCGAAGACGGCAGCCGCGCGCGGAAGGCATCTCAAGACGTGAGTTGTTGGCGTGGCTCATCGGCTTAGGCGGATTGGCGACGAGCGGCGCGTGCAGTCTAGGCGGCTTGTTGGTCTTTTTAGCGCGGCGCGCGCAAAGCCCTGCCGCACAGCCGACTGACACGCCAATGCCGACGCCTAACTTGACGCCGACCGCGCCGCCCTTGCCGCCTGACGTGATTCGGCGCGCCGATTGGAACGCCCTGCCGCCTGATCACACGGCTGAGGAAGAGTTCGGCTTCGCCAGCGCTGAGAATCCGACCGGCTGGTATGTCTACGAAGGCGACCTCGCCGCGATTTATACCACAGCCGTCATCCATCACAGCTTCCCGCTCCTGCGCGATAGCGGCACTATGCGCGCGCTACAGGATATCCATCGCAATGTGCGCCGCTGGGCAGATATTGGCTATCACTTCGGCATTGATGGCGCAGGCAAAGTGTATGAAGGACGCGACATCCGCGTGCGCGGCGCGAGCGTGGCAGGCTACAACACAGGCACGCTCGGCATCGTACTGATGGGCAACTTCGAAGTCGAATCGCCGAGCAGCGCGCAGTTGGTAGCGCTTCAGCGCTTGCTCTATTGGCTCAAACAGACCTACAGGCTGACGCATCTCGCTGGACATTACGAGTTCAATCCGACTACAGTCTGCCCAGGCGCGAACATGCGTCCTTACCTGAACTTACTCGCGGACAGTCTAGCGTTACGGCGCGGCACAGGCGGCTACGTGCCGCCAAAAGTACAATCGCAGCGGCTCAGCGGCGCGTGCTGCTAAACCGACTCAGCGTGCGTCAGTCGAGTCAGTTGGCTGCTCTGGCACAGGCTCGATGCTTGTGGCAGGCGTCGCCTCGCCGATCCTGAACTCTTCCAGCACGCTATCGTAGACTTGCGCGCCGTTCAAGCCGCTGATCTCATCAGCGACCAACAGCAAGTTGTTGCGCAGCGTGCTGCCCAGCTGCTCGCCTGTCGCTTGCTCCACCAACTTCACGACGAGCGCGGCATTGGCGATGCCGAAGCGCGTCTCAGGACTATCGAAGCGCTCAGGCTCTAAGCCGTTGCTCGTGTAGCTCTTGCCCATGTAAAACTGCGCGTTGAGCATGGTCAGGATGCGCGTCTGCTGCTCGCTGGTCAGGGACGGCGCGAATTCGGTCAGGAATTGCTCGCCTGTTTGATGCTTCAGCCAGACGTTCACGTACAGGTCGCGCAGGCGCCAGACGTTCACGTTCAGCGGTCGCATCATCTCGACGTACAGCTCGTCGAGCGCCGCGCTCAGATGATCGAAGGCGCGCAGCAAGTAGCCTTTCCAGCCAAGCGACCACTGCGAGACGCTGCGCGCGCTATACGCCGTGAACGGCTTGACAGTGACCGTCTCGCTCGGCGAGAAATCTTTCAGATATTCATTGAGCGTGACGACGCGATAGCCGACGGCGCGCGCTTCATGTGCCATCAGCCAGTGCAGGAAGCGCTCTTCGCCCAGATGATGATGACCGAATGTCTCGCCGCCAACTGCCACCAGCGTTAGACCGCTGGCGCGCCGCACGCCGAGCTTGTTGCGCGCCCAGTGACCGGCGCCGCCTGCCGCGCTCACGTTGAACGAGAGATCGTTCGAGAGTTCATCGTTGCGCACAAAAATCGCCAAGCGGCGTCCGTTCTCAAGGTCTGCCCAGAACGGACCGGCGTTCTCAACAGGCTCATTGATCTGCCCTTGCGAGAGGATGGTGTAGCGATAGCCACTGGCTTCCACCATTTGAAGCGTCTCAAGGTCAACTGCCATTTCGGGCAGCCAAATGCCTTCAGGCGTGCGTCCAAAGTGATGTTGAAAGGCGACGTAGCCCCAGTAGAGCAGCGTGCGTTTATCGCGCCGTTTGAGCAGCGGCAGAATGGCGTGATGGAAAACGCTGCCAACTGCATTGCCAACCTTTTTCGCGGCGAGATTGTTGCGATCTGCCTCAAGGATGCGTTGATAGGTCTCAGGCGCGCGCCGCCGCAGCCAACTCAGCAGCGGCTCGCCAATATCGAAGCTGATGCGGTCAAAATTGCCGATCTCAGCGTTAGGGCGATATGCCTCAGCTGTGATGCGCTCATTCCAGTTGCGGTAATCGCCTGCTTCAGGCTCAAAGCCGATGTGTCCAGTGATCGGATTTCCGCGCGGCGGCTGATAGAAGTGACCGTGTACGCAGAAATATTGGAAATGGCGAGTTGACACAAACTACCTCCTCGCTCTTGTGATGCACTGGACTGCTATTGTAGCACGCGGCAGAACGCTTTTTCAGGTCGCCCAGCGCGGAAATGGATCGGGAAAGCGCCGCCAGGCGCGCACGCCGAGCGCCATCTCGTCATCTGTGAGCAAGCAGGCATCCAGCGCAGCGCGCAGCGCCGCCTGATCCATGCGCCTGCCGATGATCACCAACTCTTGGCGGCGGTCGCCGAACGGACCGTCCATCAAGCGCTCGATCTCCGCGAGTAGCTCAGGCGCTTCAGGATATTCGTCGCGCGGCGTGGCTGCCCACCACGTGCCGCCGCTCTCCGTCGTGATGACTTGTCCTGCCTGCGACCAGATGCCTACGACGTTGTGGCGAGTCGCTAACCAGAAAAAGCCTTTCGAGCGCAGCACGTCATCGAAGGCTTCGCTCTCCAGCAACGCCATCAGGCGCTCAGGATGAAATGGTCGCCGCGCGCGGTAGACAAAACTGCTGATGCCGTACTCTTCCGTCTCTGGGATGTGCGCGCCGCGCGCTTCGCGCAGCCACTCTGCCGAGAGCGCCGCCAGCTCGAAATCGAAGCGACCTGTGTTCAGCACTTCGTGCAGCGGCACGCGCCCGTGTTCAGCGCGCAGGATGCGCGCGTGTGGATTCAGCCGCCGCAAGATAGCCTCCAGCTCGTCGAGCGCAGCCGCCTCGACCAAGTCCACTTTGTTGATGATCAGCACATCGGCGAATTCAACCTGCTCCACCAGCAAGTCCACAAGGCTGCGATCGTCGTCTTCGGTAGCGCCCATGCCGCGATCGCGCAGCTCCTCTGCTGAGGTGAAGTCGCGCAGGAAGTTCAGCGCGTCCACCACTGTCACCATCGTATCCAGCTGCGCAAAATGCGAGAGCGCATAGCCGCTCGAGTCTTCAAAAGTGAAGGTCTCGGCAACTGGCAGCGGCTCAGAGATGCCGCTCGACTCGATCAGCAGGTAGTCAAAGCGACCTTCATGCGCCAAACGCGAGACCTCTTGTAGCAAATCTTCGCGCAGCGTGCAACAGATGCAGCCGTTCGTCATCTCGACAAGCCGCTCGTCCGTGCGGCTGAGCGCCGCGCCGCCGTTGCGCACCAACTGTGCATCTATGTTGATCTCGCTCATATCGTTCACGATGACTGCCACGCGCATCCCTTCGCGGTTGTGCAGCACGTGATTGAGCAGGCTCGTCTTGCCTGCGCCTAAAAAGCCTGAGAGAACAGTGACGGGCAACTTTTGGTTCCGCATCGTTCGTTCCTCATGACAAGATGGCAGCATGGCGGCACGCTTCCGCGATGCTCAGCCATGCCTCGATCATCGCTTCAGCGGCGACGGCGCGCTTGTGCGCGAACCAGGCTTCCACGCACGCAGCGCGATAGTCAGGTGAAGTCTGTCGGGCGATCCATGCTTCATAGTCTGCGATCCACGCGCTGAGCGCTGCTAACAGGTGCACTGTGTGCGCACACGCCTGCGCTGTGTCAGGCGGAGCGCCCTGAGGCGCAGCGCACCATCTCGTCGTCGGCAAGCGCTGCGCAGGCGTGTAGAGCGCTGTGAAGCCGCCGCGCTTCACAAAAATGCCGCCGCGCTCAGGTGCGCCGTAGAAGACGCCGAATGCCCAGAGCGTGACCTGCGCGCCACTGACAAAACACAGCGTGTACGCGCTGCTCTGTTTGACGCCTTCAGGCGCGCTCAGCTTGACCAAGCCGTAGGCGCTCAGCAGGTTGCCTTCGGCGCGTCGAATGTCGCAGCCCCAGCACCACAGCTGTTGATCGAGCAGTTTAGGCCCAAGATTGCGCGCCTGCGCAGGCAAAAGCAAGTATGCGCTTCGCTTAGCTAGTGTGGACATCGCCGCTCACTTTCGACGCCATTATAGCGATACGCTGTATCATTTTTCAAGATTGAACAAATGTGAGCAAGCTGCACATTTTCGCAGAGCGTGTTAAACTGATGCAAAATCAGCGGCAAAGGAGTTCTTTTGAGCATGAAGGCATTAGTTTACACAGGCGCAGGCACAGTTCAGCTTGAGGAGCGTCCGCATCCGGGCGAGCCTGCCGAAGGCGAGCTGCTGGTGCGTGTGAAGGTCTGCGGCGTTTGCGGCAGCGACGTGACGGATTGGTATATGTTGCCGCGCGCGCCTGTCGTGCTTGGACATGAGCCAGCAGGCGAAGTGGTCGCGGTTGGCGCAGGCGTGGCTGATTTCAAAGTTGGCGACCGCGTCGCGTTGCATCATCACATGCCGTGCATGGTCTGTGAGCTGTGTCGGCGCGGCGCGTACACAAACTGTCCGCAATTCAAGAAGACTCGGCTGTATCCTGCAGGTATCGCCGAATATGTGCGCGTGCCGCGCGAGATCGTGGCAGGCGACGTGCTGAAATTGCCCGATCACTTGCCTTACGAGGCAGGCTCGCTGATCGAGCCTGTCGCGTGCTGCGTGCGCGCCCTGGATCGTGCGCACGTGCAAGGCGGCGACTCAGTCGTGATCGTCGGCGCAGGCTTCAATGGCGTAGTGTTGGCGCTGCTGGCGCCGCACTGGAACGCCGATAAGGTCGCTGTCCTCGACCGCGTGCCAAGCCGTCTGGCGCGCGCTGAATCGCTCGGCATCCAGACCTTCAACGTAGATAGCGAAGATTGGCAAGCGCAGGTTCTGGCGTGGACAGGCGGCTATGGCGCAGGCGTCGTGATCGTCACGCCGTCCAAGACGCCAGTCATTCAGCAAGGCTTGGCGCTGGTGGCGCCCGGCGGCACGCTGATGATGTATGGACCGCCTGCGCCTGACGACCGTTTGGCATTAGACGCCAATTACACTTTCTTCAAAGAGATCGCGATCACCAGCTCCTACTCAGCCAGTCCGTACGACACGCGCCGCGCGCTCTCGATCTTGGCGAACGGCGTGATAGATTACCGCGCCTTGATCACGCATCGTTTTCCGCTTGAGCAGGCAGATCGCGCGTGGCATATGACCAAAGCGGCAGGCGATTCGCTCAAGATCGTGGTTGAAATGTTCTAACGTGCAGCGCGCGCCTGAAAGTATGGTATAGTCATGGCAAATTGAGCGTTCTCATGAGGAGTTTGCCATGCGCCGAGTCAGCCTGACATTGCTCAGCGTCGCCTTACTGCTAGGCGCGATCAGTTCAGTCGCGCCACAACGCGCCATTTTTGCGCAAGATGGGACGACGTATGTCGTGCAGCCCGGCGATACGCTGTTCCGCATTGCGTTGCAGCACGGCGTCAGCGTGGATGCCATTGTCGCAGTGAATAATCTGCCCAACCGCTCGATGGTCTACGCAGGACAAGTGCTGATCATCCCGACGACGAGCGTCGCTGTGCAGCCTGCCGCACCTGCTGCGCCTGCCGCCGTCAGCGGCGTGCATATCGTGGCGCCCGGCGAGACTCTGAGCATGATCGCGCGGCGCTATGGCGTCACGCTGAGCGCGCTGTTAGCCGCTAACAACATTCCTAATCCAAATCGGCTGTTGGTCGGTCAGCGCGTGCTGATTCCCGGCGCGGCTGCCTCAGCGCCTGCCGCTGCGAATCCGCCGGCTGCCGTGAATCCGCCAGCTGCCGCGCCTGAGACGCCTGCGGCGCAAGTGCGCACGCACGTCGTGAAGCGCGGCGAAGGTCTGGCGCGCATTGCGGCGCAATACGGCATCTCGTGGCAAGCGCTCGCCAACCTCAACAACATCAGCAATCCTGATCTGATCTACGCAGGCATGGTGCTGCGCATCCCTGCACCGGGCAGCCCTGAGGCAGCCGCGCCCAGCGGCTTGACGGCGTCTAATCCTGCGGCGCCGGTCAGCACGGGCAAATTGATCTTGGTCGTGCTGCGCGAGCAACGCGTCTACGCCTATCAGGACGGTCAGCTGCTGAAGAGCTTCGTCGTCTCGACGGGCTTGCCGCGCACGCCAACTGTGCGAGGACAATTCCGCGTCTATGTGAAGTACCGCTCGCAGACCATGTCCGGCCCAGGCTACTACCTGCCTAACGTGCCGTATGTGATGTACTTCCATCGCGACTATGGCTTGCACGGCACGTATTGGCACAGCAATTTCGGCAGACCGATGAGCCGTGGCTGCGTCAATCTGCGCACGCCTGATGCGCAATGGCTCTACAATTGGGCAGAAGTCGGGACGCCTGTGCATGTCCGCTACTAGCGCGCTCGATCACGTCGCGATGCGCATCGTAGAGCGCTACAGCAATCCGTCGCGCAAGGC
>DAOTWB010000143.1:0-17161 GCA_034436235.1 Anaerolineae bacterium | reverse complement strand
AATTGCTCACGGCGTCTGCGTCGGACGGATTGGCACGATGGTCGAGCCTTGATCGGGCGGCAATGGCGCGCTGCGCAGCGCATTCCGAGCGCGCAAGCCGAACTCGCCATAGCCGATCAGCAGGCACAGCGCCAAGGTGACCGTCAATGGCACATACCACGCGCTGCCCATGCGCACTTTTGACGGCGCTTCAGGCGGCGCCGCGCGGAACGCGCGCATCATCTGCAGCAGGAAGAGCGCCGCGAACGCGCCGCCGCCTGCCGCCAACAGCCACGCGCCGCCGAATAGCTCCGTGCCGAGCGCGCCGAAGAGCGCCGCTTCGGCAGGCGTGTTCTCCAGCAGCGGACGCACAAGGCTGTAGCCGCAAGCGACCGCGATACCCGCCCATGCCGATTCGGCGTAGCGCGCTGTGAACGCGGCGAGCAAGCCGATCAGCAGCGCGCCTGCGATGCCTGCGTAACCGAATTCCGTGCTAGCGAGCGCGTACAGGGCATAGAGCGCCGCCGCCAAGAGCGCCGCGCCATTCGCGCCCAGACCTGCCGCGCTGCGCTGCACATATGCCCAGAACAGGATGCCGTGCAGGGTCGGCACGACGATGCCGAGCTGGATCACGGCGGCGAGCGGCAACGCGCCTTCTGTGACGGCGGGCGGCGGCGGCAGGATGCCGATGGTCGCGTCCAGCGCGTAATTGGCGGCGAAGGTGAGCCAACTGGCGGGCAGCCAAGCCAAGGCGCCGATCAGCGCGGCGGCGATCGCGTGCCACAGGCGCGGCGCGCGTCCGAAGCTGCTGCCGATGGGCAGGCGCAAAGCGAAGGCAGCGACGAAGAGCGGCAAACCGACCGCCAAAAAGGCGGCGATCATGCGTAGGAAGGCGAGGCTGCGAATGGCGCCTTGCAAGCCGATCACGATCAGCGCCGTGCCGACGAAGGCGACCAGATAAAGCCAGAGCGCGCCGCGCAAAGTGGGCGATCTCAATTCAGAATCGTGCATGGGCAGTCTCCTGCGCCAATTATTCATTGCAGCGGCGTTTTGAGCAAGCCGCGCCGCATTTTCGCTCTTGACAGGCGCGCCGCCTGTGCTAGAATGTGCGCAAGTCATGTGCCTGTAGCTCAGTGGATAGAGCGCTTGCCTACGGAGCAAGATGTCGGGGGTTCGAATCCCTCCAGGCACGCAGAGACGCCTTCTGCACTCGATGAGAGGCAAAGGGCGTTTTTCGTTGTTCGCTGCAGCGCGTCAGCCGCCGACCCGCCTTCCTAGCCTGCATCCTCAAGGTCTTGTAGATGCTTGATCACATCGTTTGCTGAGGTGGCATCGCCCATCTGTCGGTAGTATTTCTCTGCTTCCCGAAAGGCGGCGCGCGCTTCTTGTCCGTGTCCCTAGAGCTTTGTGGGCGAGACCGAAATTATCAATCCAGACGGACAGGTAGTCGTCTGTCGCGGCGCTGCATCAGCGCCGCGACAGCAAAGCGGTCAGCGCTGGTGTATTCAGGCTTGTACTGTAAAATCTGATTCACTTTATTACCCACGCAATTGACACACAATTGCTCACGCGCCATTGACGGCGATGACGCCGCTGCGCTGAGTCACTTGACAGACGCGCCGCGCTTTTATATAGTCTTAACGCTACAAGCGCGCGCAGAGCGACGAGGAAATTGCCATGCTCATCAGCCGTGAAAAGCGTGAAGAGCTAGAAGAGCAGCTGCTCGCACCATACGCGACGCACAGCCGTGCCAGTCGCGGTCGGCAGCATGCTGAGCCTGACGATCCGTATCGCACAGCCTTCCAGCGCGACCGCGACCGCATCCTGCACACGACCGCTTTCCGCCGCCTTGAGTACAAGACGCAAGTGTTCGTGAATTACGAAGGCGATCACTACCGCACGCGCCTGACTCACACGCTTGAAGTGGCGCAGATCGGACGCAGCCTTGCGCGCGCGCTCGGCGCGAACGAAGATTTGGTGGAAGGCATTTGCCTTGCGCACGATCTCGGTCACTCGCCGTTCGGTCATCAGGGCGAATTTACGCTGGACGCGCTGATGCGAGAGCATGGCGGCTTCAATCACAATCACCAAACCTACCGCATTGTGACTGTGCTGGAGACGCGCTATCAAGGCTGGCAAGGCTTGAACCTGACTTACGAGCTTTTGGAAGGCATTGCCAAGCACGAAACCGAGTACGATCTGAGCAGTCTCTCAGGCTACGATCCGAATTTGCGCGGCAGCCTTGAGGCGCAAATCGCTAACGCGGCGGACGAACTCGCTTACAACGCGCACGACCTCGACGACGGCTTGCGCTCAGGCTTGATCGTGCCTGAGCAGCTGACCGAGCTTGAGCTGTGGAGACAAGTGACAGCGGATATCGGCTGGCATGGCGACAAGTTGGACGATGTGACGCGCCATCAGATCATCCGCCGTTTGATTCACATCGAGAATTTGGACGTGATCAGCGCTACTGCGGCTGCCATCGAAGCGAGCGGCGCGCGAGCGCCAGAGGACATTCAACGCTTGCCGCACAACGTGGTCACGCACTCTGAGCCATTCAAGCGCATGAATCGGCAATTGAAAGATTTTCTCTATCAAAATCTGTACTATCACTATCGCGTCGTGCGCATGGGCGAGAAAGCGCGGCGCTTCTTGACCGATCTGTTCAACGCCTTCGTAGCCAATCCGCGCCAGATGCCGCCATCGGCGCAGGCGCGCGTTGAGCAAGACGGCGTGCATCGCGCCGTCACTGACTATCTGGCAGGCATGACAGATCGTTTTGCGTTGCAGGAATGGCAGCGACTCTTCGATCCTTTCATGCGGACTTAAAAATTCATGCCCGACCTTCATCACAGCGTCTTTCATCGCATCCGCGCCTTATTCCCTGCCGATTGGCAGCCGATTGTCTGCAGCAAAGCCACGCTGATTGATTTCAGCCACGCTATTGAAGATGCTTTCATCGTGCATCGCTTGCGCGGCGTCTTGTTCACAGGCTTTCAAGAGAGCAGCTATTGGCAGCAAGAAGTGCAACGCTATCGGCACATCAGCCAGATCGCACAGCAGGTGTGCATTTTCGCAGGCAGACCGCTGC
Organism: Anaerolineae bacterium; assembly: GCA_034436235.1. Taxonomy (GTDB): domain Bacteria; phylum Chloroflexota; class Anaerolineae; order Aggregatilineales; family UBA2796; genus CP2-2F. The sequence goes on along the minus strand of DAOTWB010000143.1, from coordinate 14,091 downwards.
CGCAGGACGCGCCTTACAGCGAAGTGCGCGTCACGCTGCCTGAAGACAGTCCGCTGCGCCAAGAATGGTTCGTGATCGGCTTGACCGAACATTTCTCAATCTTATTGGCAGGCTTGGATCAGCTGGCGCCGGTTGAGCATGACGCTTTGCGCCGCTTCGAGACGCTCTGGACGTTCGATTCGAATGTGATCGGCGATGTACTAGCAATGCTGCTGGATATCGTGCGCCAACAGCGCCCTGACAAGGCTGAGCAAGTTGAGGCAGCGCTGCGCCGCTTTCCGCCGCGTCCGCCGGATGCGCATTACGCCTCGCCGATCGTGCAGAAGTTCTTAGGACACTTGGAACAGCAACATCTGTTGGCGCACGCGGCTATTTTCCAGCTTGATAATCTGGTTGAAGAGCGGACGCGGCAGCGCGACGCCGCGCAACGGACGTTGGCGCGCGTGTTGCAACAGCTCACCAGCGCTGTGATCGTCCTGAACGCGCGCGCTGAGATCGTGCTGAGCAACGACGTCGGTCAGCTTTTGCTGCAAGGCAGTTGGGATCAGCAAGGCGAGCATCTGCCGATCCTGCATCTTGCGCTCGCTGAGTGCGTACAGCAGACGGCAGTCTATCAGCGCGACCTGATCTTGGGCGACCTAGTGCTGGCGCTCTCTTCTTCAAAACTTGAGGATGAGAACGGCGCGCCGTTGACAGTGGTTGTGCTGCACGATCTATCGCAGCTCTACCTGTTCGACCAGACGCGCCAAGCCTTGCTCGATACGCTCTCACATCAGTTGCGCACGCCGCTCACTGTGCTGAACAACACTATCTATCTGCTCGAACGCGATCCTGCGCGCTTGCAAGAGCATTTGAGCGCGTTGCGTCTCTCGCTGCAAAGGCTAGTTGCCTTAGTGAACAACTTGTTGGAGATCGCCGAGGCACAGCTCTTCGCCACTGGCTTCCTGCCGATCTACGTGCATGAAGTATTAGAGCATTTCATGACACATCTTGGCACGCAACCATGGCGCGAGCGCGTGCGCATCGAGAATTTGTTGACTGCGCGGCTGGTCGTGCAGCTCGATCTCAAGCGCTTGATCTTCTGCCTGCTGGACGTGCTGGACTGTATGCAAGAACGTCTGCCTGAAGCAGCGGACATCCTTGTGCGCATTGAGATGGTCGGCACGGCTGAGCCTGACCTGTGGCTCGTCTTGCGCTTCATCGATTCAGGCGAGCCATTGCCTGCCGAAGAGATGCTGCATCATGCGCTGCGCACAGTGAACGAGCCTGCGCACGCGCTCTCAGCGGCGACGCGGCGCGCGCTGCGCCTGAGCATGGCGCGCCGCATCATCGCGCAATATGGCGGTCTGCTGAGCGTGGAAAACGCGCCTTCACAGACGCAGGTGAGCGTTCATTTGCCTGCCAAGCTCGGCTAGGTGCGCGCTTGTTGCATCTCGGGCAAGTTCAAGTGCTGCCCAAAACCTTGCGCGACCAGCAGCTCAGCGTTCAAGATGGCGCCGCCGGCAGCGCCGCGCACTGTGTTGTGCGAGAGCGCTACAAACTTCACATCCAAGACGTTGCAAGCGCGCAACCTTCCGAGCGTGGTCGCCATGCCGCGACCGTTGTCGCGATCAAGGCGCGGCTGCGGACGATCTGGCGCGTCATTGTAGATCAGAATTGAGTCGGGCAGGCTGGGCAAGTGGCGCGCCCAAGCGTGCGGTTGAAAATCCTGCCAGGCTTGGCGGATCGCTTCAAGGCTTGGCGGCGTCTCAAACTTGACTGAGACGACGACTGTGTGTCCGTCCAGCACAGGCACACGATTGCAGCTGGCGCTGAAGGCAGCCGCGAACGGCACAATGCGCTCGTCGGTCAGCTTGCCCAGAATTTTGAGCGGCTCGCGCTCGACCTTCTCTTCTTCGCCGTTGATGTGAGGCAAGATGTTATCGAAGATATCGAACGAGGCGACGCCGGGATAGCCGCTGCCGCTGATCGCCTGCAGGCTGACCACTTGGACTTGCCGTATGCCGAATGGCATGAGCGGCGCCAGCGCTGTGACCACAGGCACAGTGGTGCAATTGGACATAGTGACCAGCGCGCCGCGAATGCCGCGCCTGCGGCGTTGCACTTCCACCAGCTGCACGTGATCGGCGTTCAACTCAGGCAGCAAGAGCGGCACATCTTCCGCCATGCGATGCGCGCTGGTGTTGGAGCTGACCAAGTGTCCGCGCTTGGCAAGCTCAGGCTCAAGCGTCTGAGCGATGTCGCTGGGCAAGGCGGACATGATCACAGGCGAGCGGAAGTCAGCTTCTAGCGGTTGTACGGTCAGCGCGGCGACTGAGGCAGGCATTGGCGTCGGCAGGAGCCAACGGCAGGCTTCAGCGTAGGCGCGTCCGACGCTGCGCTCAGAGGCGGCGACTTCCGCCACGCGAAACCAAGGATGGCGCTCTAACAACTGAACGAAGCGCTGACCGACTGCGCCTGTGGCGCCTAAAACGGCGACTTCAATCATGGGGCGGCTTTTCCTAACTCTTTGGGAACGCGATAGACCGAGATATCATTATACACGACGGCAGGCGTGCGCAAGCCGAGTTCATTCAGACAGGTTGCGCCGTCGTAAGGCGTGTTTTGCTGCGTCAAAATGTAGCGGACGTTGTAGCGCGTCAGAATAGCGCGGCAGTCTTGTCCTGCATACCACAATTGCACATCGGTCAGACGCTCGCTGCTCTGGAGCGTATCGTACGGATGTCCATAGACCACGCGCATGGGCGTGTGAGCAGGCAGCCACAGGCTCGGCAACGGCTGCGCCAAGACCACGACGCTCTCCTCGCCTGTGCTGTTGAGCCAGCGGAAAGCATCCGTGTAGCCTTTTGGCATCATCAAGCCGCCTTCTTCGCCGCGCACTGGATCGTTGATGCCGATCATCGGCACGATCGCCATCAGGACGTTGCTCGGCACGATGAAGACGAAGAAGGCGACGAGCGCGGCGTCGCGCCATTTGGCAGGAATGCGCTCAAACCAGAAATCTTCCATAGCGCGCGTGGCGAAGTAGACAATCGGGATGAACAAGCCGATGACGCTGCGCTGCGGCATGGGCAGCGGCAAATACAGGATGATCGCGTTGACGATCAGCCAGAGCAGCATGAAGCGGTCGCCATCGCGCTCGAAGTAGCGCAGCGCGCGCCAAAGGCCGGGCAGAGCTGCCAGTAAGGGCAGACCGAAGCCGAACAAATAGCGATCGGGCGGCAGCGGCGCGATCTGATTTTGCGCAATCCACGCGCTGAGCGGCGTCTCAGCGCTCATCATCACAGCGTAGTAGATCAGGATCGGCAGCGCAGGCAAAATAGTCAGGCTGACCCAAGTCAACTCTAGGATCGGCAAGCGGCGCGTGCGTATGGCGAGGATGATCACGTATAGCGATAGCGCACCGGCGATCGGCAACCAGCCGTGCGGCAGCACGATCACCAAAAGCAGCGAGATGAGCGCAATGCCTAAGCCGCCGTTCGTGAGCGTCGGCGTCATCTCGAAGCCAGGTCTGAAGACTGCGATGTACGTGGCGGCGATCAAAGCGATCAGCGCGATGGCGAGCGGAAAGTGCGGATTAGCGAAGGTGGAGAGCAGCGGAAGCGCCTCGAAAAGATTCAGGTCAACGGCGAGCTGCGTCTGCGGCGTCTCAGGTGAAAGCATGAGCGCCAGCCAACCTAGACCTGAGCCGACCGCGGCGATGCTGAAGAACAGGCGGCGCGGTCGCAAGCGATTCCAGATGGTTGAGCCGAGATGGTAGAGCGCCACAAACATGGCGAAGCTCATGGTCAGGCGCGCTAGATGGAAGATCATCAGCGTCGAGAGTCCGAGCGCCTTCGCCAAGTGTCCTAGAACTAGGTAGAAGCTATTGAGGAAAAAGCTCGGCGTCACCTCAGGCGTGTGAGTCAGCGTGGAAAGCCAAGCGCCGCGCAGCCCTTGATCGATCTTGGCGATGTACACGGCGCTATCTAGAGGTGAATGCAAAATGCCGACGAAACGATGAGTCGGCTGCGCGTTCAGGCTGATGAACGCCCAAAGATAGGGCAGCACAGATGCTGCGACGAGCAGACCGCCGAAGATGGTCACCCAGCGCCACTCTGTGCCAGAGACGTTGGTCGCAGCTTGTTGCTGAGTCAGGACGGTAGCCGTCATGTTGTTGCGTTGCACACTTCACACTCCTACGCTTCGCACGCTGCGTCATCTTCAACCATGATAGTCCATTTTGGCGCGCCTTTGAGTAACGAACTCAAAACAATCTGTCTCTTAATAACGGCTTTGTGATGCATTGCGAGCAGCAGCGCGCCAGAGGCATAACAAAAGGCACTTCTGTGAAAGATGCTATGTAAGTGTTACGCCTATTTTGAACGGAGCGTGTTATGCTATAGGCACATCAATGCAGCTCTCGAATGAAAGGATAGCGCATTTGGCAAGGCTCTTCCTAGCAGGCGGCAGCGGCTTCATCGGCTCAGCGTTTGTGCGGCAGGCAGTGGCAGCTGGACATGCTGTGCAGGCGTTGTGCCGCTCTGAGCGCAGCGCAGCGGCAGTGCAGGCGCTCGGCGCGCAACCAGTGATCGGCGACCTGCTGCAGGCAGGCGCTTGGCAAGCACAAGCCGCGCAAGCGCAGATTGTACTCCACTTTGCGCAACCGCAAACCTTCGGCGGACGCGTCGGCAGGGCGCGCGCTTTGCGCTACGAGTCAGATCGGCAGGTGATGGATCGCAACCTGCTGAGCGCGCTGCAAGGCTCAGCCGTTGAGCGCATCATCTATGTCAGCGGCACCAGTTACTACGGTCAGCAGAATCCGCCGCCTAAAGATGAAGCGGCTGAGCCGAATCCGCGCGGCTGGGGACCTTACATCGTCAAGGCGATGCAGCAGCTTGAGACGTTCTGCGCGGCAGGCTTGCCGATCATAACCGTCTTTCCATCATCGGTCTACGGCGCAGGCTCATGGTACGCGGATATTCTCGCCTCGCTGAAAGCAGGCAGGACGCAGCTCACCTTGGCGCGGCGCGATCCGACGCTCGCCACTGTGCATGTGGAAGATTGTGCGCGAGCCATTCTGCACCTGATGGAGCATGGCGCAATCGGTGAGCGCTACATCATCTGCGATGACCGTCCGCCGAAGTACTCTGAGATTTTGGCGCAGAGCGCCAAGGCGCTGAATGTGCCGTTGAAAACGCGCGCCGTGCCGCTTTGGTTTGGTCGCCTCATCGCAGGTCCTGTGGTGACCGACGCCTACGACGCGCATCTTTCCAATGCGCGCCTGCGCAGCACAGGCTTCCGCTTTCAGTTTCCGACAATTGAGCAAGGCATTCCAGATGTTGTGCACACATGGCTTTCTGCACAAGCGCGTTGAAAAGGAGAATCGCGAATGGCATACTCACTCAATCTACAAGACTACGTCTCGTTCGATCTTCAAGCCGCGCCGATGGAAATTTTGGTGCCAGATGGTCTCTCTTTCCAGTGGATATTGAACGGCAAAGCATTGGCGTTTGTAGCTGCCAACGCCACGCGCCGCGTGGTGGACGCTTGGATGGATAAACAGGCTGAGTTGCTCAAGACCTGGGATCCGAATCGCATCGCGTTCATGATCAACAGCTTCGCCGCGCCCGACTGTGTGATGACGCCGTATGCACGGCAACGTCTCAGCGACCTAGTCAAGCGTTCAGCACACATTAAATCGTTGTCCTGCACAATCATCGCGCGCAGCGCGCTCGGCATGCCTGTGGTGCTGGCGAGCAACGCCGTCAATAGCATCACGCGCTACCGCACAGGCAGCCAAAACATGGTTTTCTACAAACACGATGACGGCGTGCGCTGGCTGCAGCGGCGCATCGCCGAAGGCGAGTTCGTTAACCAAACTTCAACTGAAAAACCTTAGTTGAATGGCATAATCTGAAGTAAAATTGGCGTCAGCTTCGGCTTGCACAGCAACTTTGCGCAACCATCGTCAAAAACGCGCTCTACACGCCTGCGATCAGCGTCCCACAGAGCGTAAGAAAGGCTCAGAGAATGACCAAGCGCGTCCTGTACATCGAAGATCGTCCTGATAATCGTGGATTGGTGCGCCGCGTGCTTATGGCAGAAGGCATCGAAGTGCTTGAGGCAGCCACTGCTGATGACGGCATCAGCTTGGCAGTACAGCACCTGCCCGACCTAATCCTGATGGACATCAACATGCCCGGCAAAGATGGTCTGACTGCCACACAGGAACTTCGGGCGAATCCTGCCCTTGCGCATATCCCGATCATCGCCCTGACCGCCAATGTGATGAAAGGCGACCGCGAGCGGACGCTTGAAGCAGGCTGCGATGGCTACATTCCGAAACCAATTGATGTAGATAAATTTCCAGCTGAAGTGATGAACTTCATCGCTAAAGGACGAGTCCCACATGAGTCAAGGCAAAGCAGTTCTGGATGATCTGCTGGCGCTCTCGATGCAGCTCAATCGCCAAGCGTTCGCGCAGCCGCCTGTGGAAGGCTGGCTGAACTCGTTCTTGGCGGTCGTCTGCGAACGCTTTGCCGTCTACGGCGTGCTAGGCGTGCAAATCTCTCAGGTCGTCGGCAATATGGCGATGCGCGTGGCAGGCGCAGGGCAAATTCCAACCGAAAATGCCACGCAGCCTGTGGACGACTCATCACCGCTGCTGCTCGCCATGCGTCGTCGCCAGATCGCCAGCACGCCCAACGCGCGCATTTATCCGATCACGATTGGCAACGACGCCATTGGTGCCATTGTCGCCTATCACAAGCTGGCGCAGAGCGACGCAACGCATTTAGAGACGCTTGACGCGCTGCTGAGCGCGCTCGCCAATCAACTCGGACCTGCGCTTTTGCAACATCTGAAAGTGCCTGGTCCGCAGACGGGTAGATTGATGCGCCAAATTGACGTGATGCGCTCGCTCTACGAAGTCACGCGCGACTTCACGAGCGCCACTGAGAGCCACGAAGTGCTGGATCGCGCAGCGCGCAGCCTTGTCGAGACCTTGCGCATCGATCACATCGGCATTGCTATCTTCGATCACGAAGAAAATGTCGGCACGGTCATCGCTGAGTTCCCTGATAACGGCATGATCGGCTTGCGCATTCCGCTCAACACGCCGCTCGAAGATCGCCTGTTGAAGACCAAAGCGCCGGTCGTCGTGAACAATGTGGATGACGATCCAATGCTGGGCGATGCTGAGCGCGCCGTGCTTCAGAAGCTAGGCATTAAGTCCATCGCGCTGCTACCGATGGTCGTCAAAGGACGGCTGATCGGCAGTCTTGGTCTGGATAGTTTTTATGAGTACCACACGTTCACAAGCGATGAGATCGAAGCGGCTGCTGCCGTCACTTCGCAGCTGGCGATCACGGCGCACAACGCGCAGCTCTATGAGGAAATCAAACGGCGCGCCGCACAACTAGAACATATCACAGCGCTCAGTCAGCGCATCACAAGCACGTTTGATCGCACGCACATTTTCCAAATTATCCGCGAAGAGACGCTCAAGCTGATCGATGCCGATTTGATCAGCGTCGCCTTGATCAATCCGAATGGCGAGATGCTCGATGTCTATCTTCTGACTGACGGCGGCCCGTTGCCTACGCATTTTCCTGTGGAGCGCGCGGCGCTGCGCTTCGTCTTCAACACGGGCGAGCCACTGGTGCTAGACGATATCAGCGGCTCGGAAGAGCCTGACTATCGGCTCTTCGCCAGCTCGCGCCTGCGTGCGATCGCCAGCGTGCCGCTTGTGGCAGGCGGCAAGACCATCGGCGTCTTCTCAGTGCTGCACCGCGAGTCAGGACACTACGTCTCGCTCGATATCGCCGTGCTGGAACAGATCGGCTATCAGCTCGCCATTGCGCTGGAGAATGCGCGCCTTTACATGCAGACGGCGCAGCGCGCCGAGACGGAGCGCTTGATGAATCGGCTCAGCGGCGCGCTACAGGGACAAAGCGACCTGCAGAGTATGCTCTTGAACACGCTTCAAGAGATGGCAGAGGCGCTCTCAGCGCGGCGTGCGCGCATTCGGCTCGAATCGGGCAAGCGCAGCAGCTACACAGGTTAATCGAGATAGAGAGCTGTTTATGTATCAGCAATTGCTCAAATTTTTCCCGCTTACAGCCTATTCCGAGCCGCTCGATCGGCGGCGCGCTGCCGGCACGTACATCATCAGCGCTGTGACGTTTTTCGGCGTCTTGCTCGGCGCGCTGAGCCTTGCCTTGCAGCTGCTGAGCGGCGGCGACCTGCCCGATCTGCTACTCATTCTGCGCGGCGCGCTGCTGGCAGGCGTCGCGCTGGCTGCCTACGTTCTGACTCGGCGCGCGCAGCAGACGACGGCTGCGCTGCTGGTGCTGTTGGCATGGATCACGCTGCTTTTTCTGTTGGCGTTCTCCAACGAAATCAGCGCGGAGATCGGCTTCGGCGGCATGTTGGTGAGCATCTCGCTCGGCGCGTTGCTGATCGGCGAGCAAACTGTCCTCTACACGCTGATCGCGACGGTCCTCTACACGCTTTTCGCGCTGAACACAGCGCTGAGAGACGCGCCTGAGAGTCCGCCTGCGCTGATCGTGATCGGCTTGCCGCTCTTGATCGTCCACGCCGGCGTGAACTACACAATGGCGCGCAACTTGCGCCTTGTCGCGCGGCAGATCACGGCGAGCATTGAAGAGCGCAGTGTGCGGCTCGCCAGAGCGAGCGCCGATCTGGTGCAGCGCGTGCTAGGCGTGCGCCTTGCGCTTGAGATCGTCTTGCAAGAGACCGTGCGCCTTGTGCAGGAGAATTTCAGCGATTGTCACGAAGTGCAGCTCTTCCTTGTGGATAAAGAGCGGCGCAACGTCACGCTGGTTGCCACGACGCATGAGCCGAGTCGCGCTGACGTCGGCAGCCAGCAGATCGGCATCGGCAGCTTGAGCGTGATCGGACGAGTCACCATCAGCGGACAGAGCATTCTAGCGCGCGAAGAAGGCGAAGCGCAGCCGTATCGCCGCTCAGCTTTTTTGAGCGGCACGCGCGCGCAGCTCGCCATTCCGTTGCGCGTCGGCGGCGAGATCATCGGCGCGATTGACCTGCAGAGTCGCAATCCGAGCGCTTTTCCGCCCGAAGATATAGAAGCGCTTGAGACGCTCGCCAATCAAATTGCAGTGGCAGTGGATAATGCGCGCCTGTTCGCTGAGATGCAAGATAAACTGACCGAGAATCGCCGTCTTTATGAGCAGACCAGCGCGCAGTTGCGCGAGATCGAGCGCTTGAATCGCCAGCTGACAGGCGGCGCTTGGACGGACTATCTGAGCGGCATGAGCTTGCCGCCAGCTTACACCATAGACCTTGTGAATGGGCGCGTTGAAGACGCTGCCGAGCAAACGCCGACGCTCGCCGAGGCAGCTCGCCGCAATCAAGCGGTGATGCGCACTTTGCCAAACCAAAAGATTTTGGCGCTGCCCATCACTGTGCGCGGACAGGTCATCGGCGCCATGGAATTTGAGCTTGCGCCCGATCAGCACGTCAATAACGAGCAGTTGGTCGTGTTGCAGCAAGTGATCGAGCGGCTCGGTCTGGCGATTGAGAACTTGCGCCTTTTGGAAGAAGCGCAGCGCATGGCGCAACGCGAAGGCATGGTCAACGAGATCACAGCGCGGATGCAGGCTGCCACAAGCGTTGAAGCAGTTGTGGCGGCTGCCACGCAAAGCCTGGCAGATGCCTTTCAAGCGCCGCGCGTGGCAGTGCGGCTTGGCTTGCCTAATCAGACATCGAACGGCAGCCAACTTGGTGACGGACGCTGAGAGGAGCGCATTATGTTTCCGCAGACGATCTTCGCTGAGCCGTTCAACCTGCTATTCCAGCCGCGCTTTCGCTACACCAACAACTTAGAGCAGCTGCGCGCTCGCGTGACCTTACTGCTCAGCGCGTTGCTCACTTTGGCAGCGCTGAGCATCTCCATTTTGGTTTTACTGCTCGGCGAGCGCGGCGCGGCGAGCAGCAATGCATTGACGCTATCCATAGCGGCGCTGCTCATCCAATTGACCGTCATCGGCTTGGTGCATTCAGGGCAGCTGCGCATAGCCACGCTGACCTTGCTGACCTTCTTGGCAGCGGCAGCCGCACTGGTCACTTTGGTGAGCGGCGTTGGCGCCAGCAGCCTGATGTTATTGCTGGCGCCGCTGCTGTACAGCAGCTTGGTCTGGTCTTGGAGCGGCATCCTGACGCTGACTGCGCTATGGATCATTCTGGTCGGTTTGGTCGGCACTTGGCAGCGCGACCAAGCCTTGCTGATCTCAGGCTTGGTCAGCATTGCGCCTGAGCATGTGCCGATCCAAACGCTGATCGTCCAGGCGCTCTTAGGCGGATTAGGCGCCTTGTGCGCGACATACGCTTATGAGCTTCGACGTGCGTTACAAAGCGCTAACCGTCTGCTGACGCAGCTGCGCGCAAGCGCTGAGGTAGCGCAACTGGCAGCGACTGCTGCTACATCATCCGAGCTGATGCAGCGCATCGCCAATTACATCCGCGACCGCTTCGGCTTCTACCACGTGCAAATTTTCCTCGCCGATGCTGAGCGCCGCTATGCTAACTTGGTCGCCAGCACGGGCGAGGCGGGCGAGATGATGTTGCGGCGCGGCTATCGCATGGCGTTCACCTCGCAAGGCGCTGTTGGACGCGCTTTGCAGAGCGGCGAGCCAATCGTGGTAGATATCCGCGAGGAGAGCGGCGAGCGGCGCGGCAATGAGCTGCTGCCCGACGCACGCTCTGAAATTGCCTTGCCGCTGATCGTGGAAGATCAGGTGCTGGGCGCGCTCGATATCCAGAGCGTGCGTCCGAATGCTTTTCCGAAGGAACAAATTGAGAGTTTAAGCATCTTGGCAGCGCAGGTTGGCGCGGCAGCTTTCAACGCGCAGCAGATCGAAGGTTATCGCACGGCGCTGAGCGATACGCGCCGCATGTTGCTCGAGACAGAGGTCAACCTGACCGAAGCGCGCCGTCTGAATCAACGTTTGACCGGTCAGGCGTGGGAAGATTATCTCAGAGCGCGCAGCGTGCAGACCGTCGGCTATACGCTCAGCGAGAGCCGAATGCAACGCGATACGAGCTGGACGCCTGCACTGGAGCAAGCCGCTCTGCATCGCCGTCCTGTGTTGGCGATGACTGCCGCCAATCGTCAATTAGTGGCAGTGCCTATCGAGCTGCGCGGACGCAGCATCGGCGCTATTGAAATTGAGCTGGGCAGCGCCATGCGCCAAACCGAGACCTTGGAAGTGCTCCAAGCGCTAGCGCAGCGCCTTGCCTTGAGCATTGACAACGCGCGACTCTTTGAGCAGGCGCAGGAATTGGCGCAACGCGAGTTGGAAGTGAACGCGATCAGCACCAATCTTCAGGCGATCAACGATATTGACGGCTTGGCGCGCGCTACATTGCAAGAACTCAGCCGTGCTTTAGGCGCTGTACAAGCCTCGATACGTATCGGCGATATGGAAGATGGCACAGTGCCTGCGACCGACGGCATGTGATCAGCGGAGGATAGGACGATGAGCTTGATGAATCTCTTTCGGCTGCGGCGCACGTTCGCGAATACGTTCGATGAGCAGCAAGCGCGCGTTTTGTACGCAGTTAACACAAGCGTGCTGTTCTTCGCCATTCTGGGCGTGAGTATCGTGTTGTTTGCAGTCCGCGAGCAGTACGATACCTTCAGGGTCATTGTGCTAGGCTCGCTGATCGGCGCCAATCCTTCGCTTTTCCTGCCTGTCGTTATAGTCGTCTGTGGCTTGGTGGTGTTGCTGCTGCGGCGTGGCGCGCTGAACGCAGCACGCACAATGTTTATAGGCGGCTTGCTGTTTGCGATAATTCTGCTGAATTTCCTCAACGGCGAGAACACAATGCAGAGCCGCGCGCTCTTGGGCTACATCGTGCCAGTTGTGGCGGCAGGCGTCCTGCTGAGTCGCTCAGGCACGCTGATCGTGACGGCGACAGTGCTTGCCGCAATTTTGACGCAAGCGCTCGCCATCGCTCTCGGCATTCTCAACTATCCGCCGACGGCGCCAACGCCTGCCTACCTTCCGTTCATTTTCGCCACCTTCGCAGTCTCAGGCATCATGCTCTACGTCTTCAGCGGCAGTCAGCGCAGCCTGCTGCGGACTAACTTGAATTTAGAGAGCGAGCTGGGCGGCATCACGGCGCTCAGTCGCTTGGTTGGCGAAGGCGCTACGGTCGAGATGCTGCTGAACGAGACCGTCGCGATGTTGCATGAAAAGCTGGGCTACTATCACGTCCAAATCTTCCTTGTGGAAGAGCGCAGCGGCGTGCTGAGCCTGGCTGCCAGCACAGGCGGCGCAAGTGAGCGCGACGGCGTGCAGCGGCGCCTGCCGCCGAACAGTCCGAGCGCGATCGCTGAAGCGGTGCGCACGGGCAGGACGCAACGCATCGCAGCGGATGCGCCGGCGGCGCGCCGCGCTGAGTTCGTGGCGGCAGTGCGCACTGAACTGGTTGTGCCGTTGCGCGTTGGCGATGAGGCGATCGGCGCGCTGGATTTACAAAGCACAAGCGACGGCGCTTTCTTGTCGCGCGAGATTGAAGCGCTAGAGACTTTGGCGACTCAATTGGCGCTCGCCATTCGCAACGTCCGCCTGCAGGCGGCGCTGCAGCTGGCGAACCGCGATCAACAAGAGCTTATTGAGCAAGTGCGGACTGCCAGCCGCGAGATCGAGCGCCTGAACCAAGAGGCGAGCGGTCGCGCTTGGCAGCTCTACTTGCAAAGTCGCTCGGAGAAAGCGATCAGCTTTGATTGGGACGGCAACATGATCACGCCCGGCACACGCCCGATCCGTCTGCCTGCGCGCGGCGCGTATGGTTATATGCCTTACATCGAGGCGCGCGACGGCGCGCAGTACCTCGTCGTGCCGATTGTCTCGCGCGGACAGGCGCTTGGCGTCATGGAATTCCGCGCGCCCGACGGGCAGTTCTGGGATGATCGCAGCCTAGAGCTGACGCGCGCTATCGCGCAACGGCTCGCGCTCTCACTGGATAACTTGCGGCTCTATGACCAAGCGCAGATGGCGATCACACGCGAGCAGATTGCCAATCGCGTGGCGACGCTTCTGCAGGCGAAAAGCGACGTGGATACGCTGGTGGCTGTGGCAGTGGACGCTTTCCAGCAGGCGCTTGGCGCTGTGCAGACCAGCGTGCGGCTTGGCTTGCCGCCCAGCCTTGCGCCTGATGCCTCACTGAGCAACGGACGCCCTGAGTCAGGAGCAGACTCATGAATCCTATGCGTTTTCTTCTCTCGCTGCCCTTACGCTGGAAGCTCTTAGGCAGCCTGCTCATCGTAGCGGCGCTCATCATCGGCTTGACGCTCTTCGCACTCGGGCAATACGTGCAGAATGTGCAGCCGATTGGCAATGTGTTGGTCGAATCGCTCGCCCGAGAGCGCAGCACGACCTTGCAAGCCGTGATTGGCGCCATCACTGCCAACTTGCGCAGTCTTTTGGACAATCCAACCTTGCAAGATGCCTATGCGCTTTTAGCGGCAGGCGGCGATGGCACACGGATCGCGCAGCAACAGCTGGAAAGCGCTTTTCAGAACATGCTCGATAACTATCCCAGCTACTGGCAAGTGCGCTTTGTCACGATTGGCGGACGCACCTTAGCCGCTGTGCCAACACAGCCGCAAGTGGACGAGACCGAGCAAGAGTACTTCAAGTTGCTTCAGCGCAACTTGACCTTCACAGGCGTGTTCACGAGCGCGATCGCGCGCCGCAGCAACGATTTTGAGATGGACTTCGCCACGATTGTCCGTCGCAGCGGTCGTCCGATTGGTTATCTCGTCCTGAGCGTTGATCCGACGGGCAGGAACACGCCTGCTCAGCCCGGCATCTTGACGGCGTTGCGTCCTTTGAATGTGCCAGCAGGTGTCATCGGCTTCTACTTAATCCGACCTGACGGACAGATTGACACGATCAGCGAAGCAGCCGCTCAGCAATCCGAAGATCAGCGCGCGCGCGCCCAGCGTCTGGTCTCTCAAACGTTCACAGAGCCGACCAACTACATCAGCCCTGTCACCAATCGCCTTGTGCGCGGCTTTGCTGTGCCAGTGCGCGGCATGGATCGCGTCTTGGTAGCCGA
>DAOTWB010000142.1:0-23140 GCA_034436235.1 Anaerolineae bacterium | reverse complement strand
TGGCGCAATCGCCATCGGGAATGATGTATTGCGCGCTGACCCAGCCGATCTGTCCATCGGCGCGCTGCACGCGATACCAAGTGGCGCTGGCGTTGCGTCCAAGCACGCTCAGCCGCTCGCCAAGCGCCAATTTGGCGACGATCTCGGTGTTGGTGCTATCGCCGCGCCGCAAGTTAAGCGTGTTGACGTTCACCAGCGCCGTGCAGACCTGCGCTGCGCGTTGCGTAGCGCCTGCCTGTGTGACCACTTGCAAGGTGAGCAAGGCGGGCTCGCTTGCCACAGCGCGCCGATAGACAATCACTGAGAGCGCGAGCGCGCCTGTCTGCCTTGGCGTGTAAGGCAGCAGCGCCTGAAACTCTCGGCTTGGCTCAGGCGCAGGCTGAATGGCGACCACGCGCTCGCCTTCGCGCAGCTCGGCGCGTGTGATGCCAATGTTATCTACGGCGCGCACGCGGATGATCAGCTGCTCGCCTGCCACCACTTGCGCGCCGCTCAGCGGCGCTTCGATCACCACTTGCGGACGCGATCCGTCGTCGGCAGGCGGCGCGGCTGTTGGCACGGCTGTGGCGGCTTCAGGCACGCTGAGCAGGTTGCATGCAAGCGCAGCGGCGCACAGCATCAGGCAAGCCAAGCTCAGCGCAGCGCAGCGCAGCATGATCAGTTGGTCTCCATGTGCTGTGAAGCAGTCTGTTCCGCCTTGCGTAAGCGCTCGAAGAGCGCGACGAGATTGGCGCGATGCAGCTGCTCTGCAATGCCGTTGAGCAGCACGCGGCTCTTGCCGCAACGCTCGATGTCTATGCTCTGCAGATAGCCGTATGGATCGTCTTTGGTCAAAGCGATCTCAGCGTGTTTGCGCACGGCGCGCAGATAAGCGATATCGCTCTGGAGCTTCTCTTCAATCTCGCCGCGCAAAATCACCTCGCCATGCCCTTGCACGATGTTCTCGAAGTTATTGTGCTGCAAACGCTCTAAAGTGTTGAGGTGCGCTTCGTAGTCGCCATCAACAAAATGTGGCAATGCCATGATGGTATCGGCGGCGAACAACACGCGATCTTCGCGCGCAAGGCACACAATGGAATCGAGACTGTGACCGGGCGTGTGCCATAGCAACAAGGTTTTATTGCCTAGTGTCAGGCTGAACGGACTCTCGTTGACGAGCAGGCGCGGCAAGACTAGACGCACTTCAGCGAATTCTAGCTGAGCGGCTTGCGCTTGGGCGATGCTGGCGCGTCCGCGCTGATCGAGCAGCTCAGCGCAGCGCACATGCGCGATCACGGTCGCCTCTGGGAATAAATAGGTGCCGTAGGTGTGATCGGCGTGGTAGTGCGTGTTGATCACGTAGCGCACAGGGCAACCGAGCCGTCCTTCAACGAACTGTTTGATTTGGCGCGTCTCATTGGGATACAGTAGCGTATCGATCAGCGCTGCGCCTTCTGAACTGAGGACAGCGCTCGCTGTCACTTGCGCATAGCGTTCACTGGTGAAAACGTAGATATCATCGGCTACTCGCTCACGCTGCATAGGATTCTCTGCGTTCTTCTAGCATCACTCGGCAGGATAGAAAAATGGCACGCAGAGTATAAGATAAGCGGCTAGGCTGAGTCAAGCTGTTAGCGGCTGCTGTGTGTCAAAACTAGCCTCACTTGAAAGTTGCATCACCTCAGGTTATGATGAATCAGCACAGGAAGCGACCGAATGCATCTCTACGATTACCACGTCCACACTGATAACAGCCTTGACTGCAAAGCGCCGATGATCGCCATGTGCGAGCGAGCCATCCAGCTTGGCGTGCAAGAGATCGCCTTCACTGATCACTTCAACAATCACTTGCTCGATCTCGATCTCGGCTTCTACGATCCTGTACGCTACTTTGAAGATATTGAGTTTTGCCGCGCGCGCTTTCCGCAGCTGATCATTCGGGCTGCCATTGAAGTTGGCGAGCCGCATCGCTGGCAAGCGCGCATCCGTCCAGTTCTGGATGCTTATCCATACGACGTGGTGCTTGGCAGCTTGCACTGGGTAGGCAACGAGAACGTCTTCAATGAGAATTATTTCCGTGCGCGCACGCCGCAGCAAGCCTATCGCGATTATTTCGCAGAGCTGGTGCGCATGGTTGAGCATGGCGGCTTCGATATCCTCGCGCATGTGGACTTGCCAAAGCGGCTTGGACAGAGCTACTATGGCGCATTCGAGACACAAGCCTATGAAGCAGAGTTTCGGACGGTGTGGCAAGCCTGCCTGACGCACAACATCACGCCTGAGATCAACACCAAGGGCTTGCGCGTGCCTTCGCTGCAGCTGCATCCGACTTTTGAAGCGCTATGTTGGTATGTTGAGATGGGCGGCGAGCAGATCACCATCGGCAGCGATGCGCATCACGTTGAGAGCATCGCGCAAGATTTTCAGGTCGCTTACGCCTGCGCACAAGCAGCAGGCATTCGCTACCTGTGCACCTTTGCAGAACGGAAATTGAAGCGACGCATACCGCTGTGAGGATGTTATGACGCGCGTTCTGGTTTTTGGCTATGCACCACTGCCTTTTGAGCCGTATCGCCTTTCAGGTCCGAACTTGCGCACGTGGCATTTTGTCTCAGTGCTGCGCGCTGCCGGTCATCAAGTCTGTCTGATCTGCGATCGCATGGCAGGCGTCTATCCTGAAGACTTGCCAATGGTCATCACCACTGAAGAAGAGAACTTCATCTATCACTGCCTGCACAGTGTCCTTTGGCACGATCCGAACGCAGTGCAGCCGTTAGTCAAAGCTTTTGCGCCTGAATGCGCAATCGGCGTCACAACCTCGACAGCGAGCATCGCTGCCGCCAACATTGGCGACCTGCCGCTGTGGTGCGATCTGTACGGCAGCATCATGGCGGAAGCGCAGCTCAAAGCGCTGCTCTACGCCGATGACCGATACCTCGCCCATTTCTGGAATTATGAGCGGCAAGCGCTGGAACGCGCCGATAAATTCTCGGCTGTCTCGGAGCGCCAACAGTGGTCGGTTGTTGGCGAGCTGGGCATCTGGGGACGCCTGAATCAGTGGACGAGCGGCTATCAGTTCGTGACCACCATTCCAATTGCCAGCGAAGATAGCCCGTTCACTGCCACAGGACATTTCATGCGCGGTGTGCGCGTCCCTGAGGACGCTTTTTTGATCCTCTACAGCGGCGGCTACAACACTTGGACGGATGTAGATACGCTCTTCGCGGCGCTTGAACGCGTGATGCAAGCCAATCCGAAGGCGCATTTTGTCTCTACAGGCGGCGTGATTTACGGACACGATGATTTCACCTATCGGCGCTTTGAACGCTTGATCGCCGAGTCTGCTCAGCGTGAGCGCTATCATTTGTGCGGCTGGATCGACTCGCAAGCGCTGATCAACTTGTATCTTGAGAGCGACGTCGCCGTCAATTCAGATCGCTTCGCTTATGAGACTATGCTCGGCAGCCGCACGCGCATCCTCGATTGGCTGCGCGCAGGTTTGCCGTGCGTCTCTTCCGACCTGACCGAGCTGGCGCAAAGTGTGGCGGCTTATGGCGCAGGCTTCACCTATCCGCCCGGGGACGCAGAAGCGCTTGCCGCCTGCTTGCTCGCCTGCGCTGAGCCTGAGCGCAATGCGCAAATGCGCCAACAAGCGCGCCGTTTGTTGACTGAGCGTTACACCTATCAGGCGACCAGCGCGGAGCTTTTGGCATGGGCAGCCGCGCCGCGCCGCGCGCCTGATGTCGGTCGTCCAACAATCAAGCTCGTGCGTCCATACCGCACGGTCTGGATTGAGCTGGAAGAAATGCTGCACACGCGGCAACTGAACCTCAGCCTCGCCATCAGGTTGTGGCCGCCGATTGCCGCGCTGCTCAGAAGGCTTGGACTGAGCAATTTCTTGAAAAAACTGGCGACGCGTGGTCAGCGCGCCTTGCGCTTCGATGTCTCGCCCTATCAGGCGCAATGGCAGGTGCAAGACGCACCGAGCGAGGTCTGCGTAGGACAGTCGTTCACGGTCAAGGCTGAGGTGCGCAACATTGGCGGCGCGCTTTGGTTGCCTGTGAGCGAGAGCGAGTTCGGCGTGAACGTCGTCTATCGCTGGCACTGCGCTGAGCAGGTTTCTGAGTGGCAACGCCTGCCCTTGCCGCAAGCTGTGCCGCCCGATAAATCCATCGCGCTCAGCCTAGCGCTGCAAGCGCCTGCGCAGGTAGGCGAGTACGTCCTTGAGCTGGACTTGGTGCGCGAAGGCGTCACTTGGTTCGCGCAGACGACAGGCGGAGGTGCGCTCCGCCTGCCCATGCGCGTGACCGCTTAGCCTTTCACGGCGCCGGCGGTCGTGCCGCTGGCGATCTGATCTTGTAGCACCAAGTACACGATCAGCGTCGGCAACATGCCGATCACGGCGCCTGCCGCGAACAATCCCCACTGATTGGCGAAGTTGCTGCTGACGAAATTGACGTACAAGCCGACCATCAGCGTCCATGTCTCTTTATCGCGCAGCAGCACGCGCGCCAAGACGAACTCGTTGAAGATGCCGACGAACGAGAGGACGCCGATCACGATCAGGATCGGGCGCGCTGCAGGCAAAATGATGCGGATATAGGTCTGCAGGATGGTGGCGCCGTCCACAAGCGCGGCTTCGTCCAGCTCGCGCGGAATCGAGTCGAAGAAGCCTTTCATCAGCCAGATGTTGGTGCCCATCGCGCCGCCGATGTAGACCAAGATCAAGCCGCCTGCCGTGTTGAAGCCGATGAACGGCAAGTAGACGCCAAGCTGCTGCAACATCAAGAAGATCGAGACCATCGCCAGCAAGTTCGGGAAGACCTGCACCAAGAGCATGAAGAGCAGCAAGTTGCGGCGTCCCGCGAAATTGAAGCGCGAGAAGGCGTAAGCAGCCGGCGCAGTGATCGAGACGATGCCGATCGCCGTCACAGAGGCGACCAGCGTTGAGTTGAGCAGCCAGCGGAAAAACGGATAGCGATCCGGATTGCCGAGCAGGTCATTGTAATTCTTGAAGAGCAAAGCAGGATCGGAGACGTTCGGAATCAGGCTCTGGCTTGCCATGCTCTGCAGTGGATTGAGCGACGCGCTCACGATCCACAGCACAGGGAACAGCGCGAAGACGATCAAGACGCTCAAAATGGCATAGCGCACCAAATTTTGCAGCTGACGGCGCTGCTTGAGAGTCAGACCGCCGCCCTGCGCACGAAAAGTGACCGATTGTGAAACGCTAGACATTTCGAGAGACCTCCTCCCAGCGTCGCGTCAAGCCCATTTGCATGATGGTGACTGTGCCGACGATGATGAAAATGATGATCGAGATGGCAGAGGCAAAGCCGAAATCGGCGCCGCCCTGCCCAGAGAACGCAATGCGATAGGTGTAGCTGATCAAGATATCGGTCTGCCCGGCAGGTATCGGCGAATCGGCGATGACGGGATTGCCGTCGTTGAAAGCCGCGATCAGCGTGTAGTTATTGAAGTTGAAGGTGAACGAGCTGATCAGCAAAGGTCCGATAGAAACTAGCAAGAGCGGCATCGTGATGAAGCGGAATGCCTGAAAACGATTGGCGCCGTCCACTTGCGCTGCTTCATACAGATCGGCAGGGATAGCCGCAAGCGCGCCGCTGCAGACCAACATGAAGTATGGATAGCCGAGCCACAAGTTCACGATCAAAATGGCGATGCGCGTCAGCGTGCCATCGGCGAATACATTCGGCAAGCCGGGCAAAATCTGGCTGAAGACGCCGAACTGCGGCTGAAACATGCCGCGCCAAGTGACCACTGAGATGAGCGCAGGAATGGCGTACGGCACGATCAACAACGTGCGAAAGACGCGCCGTCCTGCGAACTTGCCTTGCATCAAGAGCGCCACCAGCAAGCCGAGCGCGAAAGTGCTTGCCACTGACGAGAACGCGAAGACGACCGTCCACGTGAAAATGCTGAGCAGCGGTCCGCGCAAGGCAGGGCTATTGAAGAAGCGATCAAAATTGGCGAAGCCGATCACTGTGCGATAGCCGACGCCTGCCGGAAAGCCTTCGATCTTCATCACGAAGTCGCTGGCGCGCGCCTCAGGATTCTGAGCGCGGGCTGCTTCAAAGGCAGTGCGGTCAATGAAGAAACCGATCTCGTCGTCCGCCGTGAAGACTGCGCCTGTCTGCATATCCGTGACGCTATCGGTAGCGCGGTCGTAGCGGAAGCGCGGCACGAGGACTGCCACAAAATCGCGGGTAACGCTCAGGCGGTTATCTTCAGGGCCGAACTGTTGGTTGGCTGCCGCCGTCAGCAGGCGCGTGCGCTCAGCGCGCGTGGCGCGCCGAAAGCCTTGATAGGTCTCAGGAATTTCGCCGCTGACGGGCTGCAGCTCGCCTTGCCCGATCACGAAAAAGGCGCTGCCGTCAGGCGCGGTCAGCCACAGCGCGTACTCGCCCGCTTCGTTGATGAAGGCTTCCCAGCGGTAGCGCACGCCCGTCTCAGGCACGAAGGTGCGGCGCTCCAAAAGCTGCACTACTTGCGTTTTGGTCAGCAGGTGACCGTCGCCATAGTTGGTGAACGCCACATAGACTGTGTAGACAATTGGATAGATGACGCCGAGCGCCAAGAGCGCAAAAGCGGGCGACATCCAGCGCAGCGGCTTGAGCGGCGGACTCAAGTTGATGACGTTCACGAGGAGCGTGATCAAGCCGATGGCGATGGCGAGTTCCCAGATGCCATCGTTAATCAGCGAAAAAATCAACCAGAGCGCGAAAGCATCCACAACCATCAAACCGATGTAGCGCAGGATCAAAGTCACTACGCCGGGAATAGCAGGTTGAACGGATGGCTGTTGCGTGAGCGTACCTGTGGTCATAAACGCGGTTGCGGCGCGGAAGTGCCGCTCTCCTTTCCAAGAACAGAATTAAGTTGAGCTGAACCTACACATAAGGGCGGGAAGACTTTCCCGCCCTTACTGCTGTGCGATCACATGGCGCTGTTTAGCGCGCAGCGCTTACTTGAGCAGGTTGCGAATCTGCTCAGCCGCCGTCTTGAAAGCTTCTTCAGCGCTCACCTGCTGGTTGGCAACTGCTTCAACAGCGTTGCCCCAAGCCTGCCAGACCGAAGCCATCTCTGGGATCGCCGGCATCGCCAAGCCGTTCACGCCCGCTTGACCGAACGCGATCAGGTCAGGGTCTTCCAGCTTCTCCAGCGCGGGCAGGAAGGCGGACGGACGATCGAAGCCGAACAGCACCATCGGGATGCCTGTGCGCTCCACGCCATCTTTGCCTGTGGCAGTCACTTCGATGTCCTCAGCGGCAATGAAGTCGAACAGGAAGGTCTTGGCGAGCTCCTTGTTCTTGCTGAAGGCGTTGACCATGAAGCCTTGCACGCCGAGGAATGGTCTGCCGCCGCCAGGGATCGGCGCGATGGCATACGGCACGCCGCTCGGGCGCAGACGGTCGCCGAGCGCCCATGGACCAGTGATGATCATCGCTGCTTCCTTGTTGGTGAAGAGCGTGTGCATCACGTCGTAGTCCACGCCTGCCGGCTGCAGACCATCTTTGACCATGCCTTCGAACCACTTCAGCGCGGCAATGCTGCCTTCGCTATCAATGCCCAAGTCCTTCGCATTGTAGCCGACGCCTTCCTCATAGCCGAAGACGTAGCCGCCGAAAGCAGTCTGGATCGGGAAGAAGTGATAAGGATCGCCGCTCTGGCGGACGAAACCGTACTTGACGACGCCCGACTTGATCAGCTCTTCAGAGAGCTTGCGCACTTCGTCGAAGTCCTTCGGCACTTCTTTGACGATCTCAGGATTGTAGACAAAGGCGACGTTCTCCACTGCGTAGGGCATACCGTACAGCACGCCTTCGTAGGTGAAGCCGTTCAGCGAAGCCTCAGTGAACTTCTCAGCCAGATCGCCTAGGTCTAGCGGCTCAAGCAGACCGTCTTTGGAAAGCTCGCCGATCCAGTCGTGCGCGCCGACGAAAATATCCGGACCTTCGCCTGCCGGCGAGGCAGTCTTGACCTGCGAGCGGATATCGCCGAAGCCGAGCTGCTGCACCTTGACCTCTACGCCGAATTCTTCCTTGAATTTGACAGCGAGCGCTTCAAGGATTGGCGCGCGTGTGTCATCCGCCCAGATCAGCAGCGTCGCATCCTGAGCGCGTACGTTCAGCACGCCGAGCGCGCTAAAGGCAAAAGCTGCGATCAGAAGAAAGGTAATAAACTTGTTGCGCATAAGCGTTTCCCTCTTGTGGATACCAATAGCGTGTGTGAGTTACCTCGCGTCTTGAACGACGCGCCGTTGAATATACCGCACTCTGCTGAACTTGCAATAGCTCAATAAAACTTGGACAAACGTCTCTGCTTTGCACAGTTGTGAAATTCCTAACAAGCGTTAGGCAGTTTCTTCAGGCGCAATGACGACTGCCTCGCCTTCCAGCACGAGCGTGCCTTCCTGATTGGTGCAAGTGGTGCGTAAGGTCGCTATGCGCTTCTCCGAGCGGAAGGCGGTCACTTCAACGGTCGCCGTGATTGTGTCGCCGAGATAGACGGGCGCTTTGAAGGCGAGCGTCTGGCTCAGGTAGATCGTGCCTAAGCCGGGCAGATCGTTGCCCAGCACAGCGCTGATCAAGCTGGCGGTCAGCATGCCGTGCGCGATGCGCCTGCCGAAGCGCGTGGTCTTGGCATATTCCTCGTCAAGGTGAATCGAGTTGGTATCGCCGCTGGCAGCTGCGAAGGCACGGATATCGGCATCAGTGATGGTCTTAGTGCGGCTGGCGCGCGCACCAACTTGAACTTTAGGCATGGATCAGTCCTCAGCTTTCGGTATTCTGCACAAACATAGCGCGCAATTCGCGCTTGAGAATCTTGCCTGCGGCTGAGATCGGCAGCGCCGTCATGATCTCGACGCTCTTCGGCACTTTGTAACGCGCCAAATGCGCGCTCATGTGCGCGATCAGCTCGTCAGGCGTGGCAGTTGCGCCGCTCTTCAGCACCACGCACGCCTTGCCAACTTCTCCCCACTTGGCGTCAGGCACGCCGATCACTGCACACTGCTGCACAGCAGGATGCTGATAAAGCACCTGCTCGATCTCGGCAGGATAGACGTTCTCGCCGCCGCTGATGAACATATCCTTCTTGCGATCTACAATGTAGAAGTACCACTCGTCATCGCAGCGCGCCAGATCGCCTGTGTGGAACCAACCTTGCTCATCGAAGGCTGCCGCGCTCGCCTCAGGATTGTTGAAATAGCCTGAGAGCGCCGATTGACCTTTCAGCACTAGCTCGCCGATCTGACCGACAGGCACAGGACGGTTGTCATCGTCCACAATGCGCGCATCCACGAAGAAATTCGGTCTGCCGATGCTGCCTGCCTTGCGGATAGCGTCCTCAGGCGCCAAGGCGAAGATGCCGGGTCCGAACTCAGTCATGCCGAAGCCTTGCTTGAAGCGCACACCTTTCTCGCGCTGGAACTGCTCGATGAGCGTCACAGGCAGCGGCGCGCCGCCGCTGGTGCAGAAGCGCAGCCCGCTCAGATCGGCGCTCGCCCAATTCGGCGCTTGCGTCAGCATCTGATACATGGTCGGCACGCCTGCGAAGACAGTCGCGCCGTATTGCTGGATCAGCTCTAGCACCTGCGCAGCATCGAACTGGCGCGTCAGCACGACCGTGCCGCCTAAAATCAGCAGCGGCGTTGTGTAGACCAACAAGCCGCCTGTGTGGAACATCGGAAAGACGTTCACTGTGATATCGCCGTGCCGCAAGTCGTGGATGATCGTGTTGAGCGTATTCCACGCGATCATGCGATGGCTGATCTGCGCCGCTTTCGGCAGCCCTGTCGTGCCGCCTGTGAAGATCAGGCAGGCAATATCTTCCGCCTCGACTGCATCGTTGAAGACGGGCGTCTCAGGCGCGTTGTCCAGCAGCTCAAGATAATCGTAGCTGCCCAGCACGCCGCCGCCTTCGTAGTGAACCATGCCTTGCAAGCTATTGCCGTGCTGCCTCAGGAAGCGCGCTGTCTCGCCGAACTCGCCGCTGAAGAAGAGCAGCTTTGGCTGCGTGTTGCTCAGAATGCCGAGAAGCTCGCGCGGATGTGCGCGCCAGTTGTAGAGCGCCAAAATCGCGCCTAATTTGCCGCATGCGAAGAACAGATCGAGATACTCGACGCCGTCGCGCGCCAAAATGCCGACCACATCGCCCTTGCCAATGCCTTGCACGCGCAGCCAGTTCGCCAGACGATTGGCGCGCGCGTTCAATTGGCGGTAAGTGAGCTTCAAGTGCGGCGTCTTGCCGCTATCTACCACTGCCAGCGCCTCAGGGCTGTATAAGGCGCGTCTGCCTGCAATATCGCCAACGTACATTTTTTGCCAATCCTATTCAAAACTAAGTAACGATCGCTCATCGGCAATT
Source organism: Anaerolineae bacterium (assembly GCA_034436235.1). GTDB lineage: Bacteria > Chloroflexota > Anaerolineae > Aggregatilineales > UBA2796 > CP2-2F. The sequence continues at coordinate 12,772 of DAOTWB010000142.1, read as the reverse complement.
TTAGCGCCCTGCGCGCTAAAAATCACCGATCAGCTCTATCTCCAGCTCAAGCTGCACGCCGAATTGCTCGTAAACGCGCCCTTGCGCTAGACGGATCAGCGCCAGATAGTCATCGGCTGTGCCATCGCCTGTGTTGATGAACCAGTTGGCGTGCTGTGGCGAGATAAGCACGCCGCCGATGCGTGTACCTTTCAAGCCTGCCGCTTCGATCAGCCTGCCTGCGTAGTCGTTCGGCGGATTTCTGAACATGCTGCCTAGGCTGGCGCCGCTTGGCTGTGTGCGCCGCCGATGCGCGCTGTGCGCCTCAGCTTCGGCGCGCAAGGCGGCAGGCTCAGCGCTCGGCTGCAGCTGCAAGGCTGCTCGCAACACGGCAAAAGGCGACTCGCGCCGCTTCAACGCCGACTCGCGGTAAGCGTAGGCAAGCTCAGCGCAAGACCAGCGGCGCGTCAGCTGCGCAGGTTCAGCGATCTCTGCCCAGAGCAGGCACTGCGCGATCTCGCCGCCATAAGCGCCTGCATTGTTGACCACAGCGCCGCCGAGCGTGCCTGGAATGCCGATCGCCCATGTCAAGCCTGCCAAGCCACGCCCGATGCTCTCGCGCGCCAAGCCGATCAGCGGCGCGCCGCTCTCTGCGATCAGCGCGCCCGATTCGTCAAAGGTCGCGCCGTCGGCGCGATTGAGGATGACCACGCCGCGTATGCCGCGATCCGAGATCAGGACGTTGGCGCCGCCGCCGATGATGCGCACCTGCCAGCCTTGCGCCCATGCCGCGCGCGCTGTTTGCTCCAAAAGCGCGACCGAATCGGCGATGACGAGCGCATCGGCAGCGCCGCCGAGCCGCGCCACAGCGTAGCGCGCCATCGGCGCGTTCAAGTGCAGCGCCGCGCCTGCAATCGGACGCAGCACAGCCTCGTAGTCACTCATTCGGATATTTCAGTCCCCACTGCTCGCGAATGGCGTCCATCGTCTGCATAATCTGCAGCGTCTCATCCAGCGGCATGGTTGGACTCTCTAGCGAGCCTGCCTGCAGGCAGCGCATGACCTCAAGCGCTTGAAATTGGTAGCCATTGCCTTCATAAGGCACGCTATAGCTGCGCGGCTCGCCTTCCACAGGCGTGATGGTGAAGCGATTCGCCTTGTAGAATGGCTCGTGTATTGTGAGATAGCCTTCCGTGCCTGCCAATAGCACCTCAATCGGCATTTTCAGCCTGATCGCCGAGCTGAGCGCAGCCAATTCGCCATCTTCGTAGATCAGCTGCATCACAGCGTGTTCATCAACGCCTGTGCTGCCCAAGCGCGCCGCGCTCTGAATGCGCTTCGGCTTGCCGAAGAGCCATGAGGCGAACGATAGGACGTACACGCCGACATCCAAAAGCGAGCCGCCGCCCAGCTCAGGCGCGAACAGCCGTCCCTTCGGATTGAACGGCGCGGAGAAGCAGAACGCGCCGCTCATCATCCACACCTTGCCCAAGACGCCTTGATCCACAATGCGCTTCGCCTCGACCACTGCTGGGATGAAGCGCGTCCACATCGCTTCCATCAAAAAACGCCGCTCTTGGCGCGCTAGGTCAATCATCGCCTTCGCCTGCCTTGCGTTCATGGCGAACGGCTTCTCGCACAGGACGTGCTTGCCTGCGCGCAAGCACATCAGCGCATTCTCAGCGTGCATTGGATGCGGCGTGCCGATATAGACCACGTCCACGTCAGGATCGGCGGCGAGCGCTTCATAGCTATCGTAGGCGCGCGGAATATCATAATTGATGGCGAACTCGTCCGCCGTGATGCGATGCCGCGAGCCGACTGCCAGTAACTTCGCATCGGGCAGCGATTTCAGCGCCGCTGCAAAGGCGCGCGCGATCTTGCCTGTGCTGAGAATTCCCCATCGGATCATCGAGCAGCTCCTAATGTGAAGAAGGTGAAGATGTGTGCCACAGCCGTCCGAGCGCGACCTCGCCGAGCGGCACAGGATGGCTGGCGCCGCTCAAAGCGGGCAAGACGCCGCTGCGCCCGTGCCACGTCTCATAGGCGAGCAAGGCGAAGAGCATCGCCTCTTTGGCGACGCTCGGCACGCCGAGCGCCTCGTGCGGCTGCACTTGCGCGTGCGTGAAGCCTGCCTGCAGCATCGCCATCAGAGTCGGATTTTTGGCGCCGCCGCCTGCCACGTAAATCTCGTGTGGCGCGCACGGCAGCCAATCGCGGTAAGCCTGCACAATGGACTGCGCCGTGAAAGCGGTCGCGGTCGCCACGATATCTTCAGGCGGCAAGCCGAGCGCTTCGGCGCGCGCCCAGAGCTGTGCACCGAACTGGACGCCGAAAACTTCGCGTCCAGTCGCCTTTGGCGGCGGCTGATGCAAGTATGGATGTGCCAGTAGACCGAAGAGCAGCTCGCCATGCACCTTGCCGCGCGCCGCCAACTGACCGTCTACATCGTACGGCAGCGCGCCTTCGGTAGCGCGCTCGGCGCAGTAATCGATCAGCATGTTGCCCGGTCCGGTGTCAAAGGCGAGCGGCGCGCTGTGCGGATCGTTCAAAGGCGGCAGCGCGGTCACGTTGCCGATGCCGCCAATGTTCTGAATGGCGCGCCATCGCGTTGGATGCCTGAAGAGCAGCCAATCCATGTAACCGACGAGCGGCGCGCCGCGTCCGCCGGCGGCGAGATCGCGCGCGCGGATGTTGCCGACAGTCGTGATGCCTGTCCGCTCGGCAATAGTGGACGGATCGCCGAGCGCCAAATACGCGCCACGCTTGCCGTCTTGCGGCGGATCGTACCACACAGTCTGCCCATGCGAGCCGATCAAGTCCACTTGATCAGGCGTGTAGCCTGCCTGAGCGATCACTTGCAGAATGGCGGCGGCGTACGCCTCGCCAAGCGCGACGTTCAGGCGACAGAGCCGATCGACGCCGCTCGATTCAGGGCGGAAACAGGCGAAAATCTCAGCGCGCAGCTCAGGCGCGTAAGGGACGGTCTGATGCAACAATAGCTCGATTGAGAGCGCAGGCGGCGCGCCGCTGATGCGCGTGAGCGCTACGTCAATACCATCGGCAGAGGTGCCGGAGATCAGTCCGACAACGGTCAAAGGGCGCATGGCAATGCTGTCTCAACGCGATGTAGCGATATCGCGTTAACTTTGACACACTTCGCGCGATGGGTCAAGTTTTAGGCGGCGCTGTGGCTCAGCTTTCGTCGAGCAAGCGGCTGCCGAGCTGCATCATACGGTTGTAGGCGAGGTCGCGCAGGGCTGCCAGCTCGCGGTAGCGCACGTAGGCTTCATCGGAGAGGTCTTCAGTGCGTCCGCCTGCCGATTGCAGCAATTGGTCAACCTGTTTATCAAGCGCCTCGTAATGCAACACTGATTCTTGATAAGCGCGCACTTGTGCCAGCTCATCGGCGGCTGATTGGCGCTCAGGCGGGCTGTTCGGCGTCATGGCTGCGATCTCCTTCGCTCAGGGCAACAGGTGTGCTATGCATTACAACACACGCGCCATCTGAACGTTGCTCATTCTGACTGCAGAAATCGGGCTTAAAAACATTGTATAGCGCTCTTGAAAAACGAGTCAAGCCTTGAGCGCTAACGAATTGTCAAGGAAACATTCCAAAAGAGTCAAAAGACTGTGGCGCGGCATCAGGTTGTCCAGCGCGCGCGGAGTTCGTGTAAAATCGTTAGGGCATCATCCTAATCGCTGATGGAGCAATTATCCATGTCGTTCTTTCTATCGCTCGCCAGAGGTGATTTCGAGGCGCGCAATCTGCTCAAAGAAGCGGTTCTCGCGCGCTACGCAGCACGTCCTGTGCCGCTTGAGCGGCTCAAGCTGACTTTGAAGCGGCGCAAGCGCATCTTGTTCGGCTTGCCGCTGGAAATCGCCGTCGAGGCGGCTTACGCTGAGCCTGATCAATGGTCATGGCGCGAGCGACACAAACTGTTCGGCGTCGTGATCGGCGGTCAGCGCGAGGCGCTCGCTGAGCAGACTGATCCTGCGCTGCGCGAGAGCTTGCATCGGCAGCAATGGGCATTCCGCGCGCTGATGCTCACGCCGCTGACTCGGGAAGGCGTCACGGTCAGGGCAGTGGCAGAGCGCGCCTTCCAAGCTGTGCATGACGATCAGCCTGAGGCTATCGCGACGATCTACCTGAAGCCTGACTACAACGTCGCCGCTGTGGAGATCGAGCGCTATCGCGCTGCTGATAAGCGCCGTCTGCCTTACACGCTGCGACCTGAAGGCGGCTACCAAACGCTCGACGGCATCAATCTGCCCGCTCAGATCGCTGAGCAGTGGGGCAGCGAACCAAGCCTGCTCTACGCGGTCAAGGCGGCGCAGGCGGACTGGTAGCCGCGTTTGACTAGAAGTTGCGCGATCAGGCGCTGTGGCGCTAGACTCACAAAGTTAGGGTTGACTGAGACGCGCACAGAGTTGAGTTGTTAGCTGATGACCGATCAAATGACCGCCACGCCGACTCGGATCGCCGGCGTGCGTTTTCAGCGTGTTGGAAAGCTGTATCACTTCGATTGCTCAGAGCTGCCTGACCTGGCGATTGGCGATCATGTGATTGTTGACACAGTGCGCGGCGAGCAGATGGGACAGATCGCCGCGTTTTATCCACCTGAGGAAGGACGCACAGACTACAAGCGCATTCTGCGCCTTGCCACGCCGCGCGACCTGCTGCTCAAACAGACTTGGGAAGCCAAACAGCTGGAGACACTGATCGCATGCCGTGAGCTTGCCGCGCAATTAGGCGGCTATGAGCGCTGCAAATTTCTGGCGGCGCAGTACAGCTATGATGGCAGCGCGCTGACCATTCTCTACAGCACGGAAGATAATCGCCTGAACGTGAATCGCCTGAAGAATGCGCTCAGCGAGCGTTTTCCGTCTCGCGTGGAGCTGCGCCAAGTCGGTCCGCGCGATGTGGCGAAGCTGCTGGGCGGCATGGGCGCGTGTGGCATTCCGCGCTGCTGCTCAACCTTCCTGACCGAGTTCAGCCCAATCTCGATCAAGATGGCGAAGGTGCAGGGCATCTCGCTCAATCCATCTGAGATCACGGGCATGTGCGGCAGGCTGCGCTGCTGCCTGATCTTCGAATATGAGCAATATGTTGAGGCGCGCAAAGTGCTGCCCAAGCGCAATAAGCGCGTGCGCACGCCGCATGGCGAAGGCAAAGTGCTGGATGTGCATCCGCTGCAAGATGCAGTGACCGTGCTGATCGGTGAGATACGCTACATGGTCAAGCGCGAAGACCTTGTGCCGCTGGATGAGCTGGAAGCGCTTGAGCGAAAAGCGCAAGGCGGCTGCGCGCGGCATGATAGCGGCGGCTGCGATTGCGGCGCCAAGCGCGCTGCGCCTGCTGCTGCCGACGCAACTGAAGATGACGAGGACTTCGAAGACGCCGATAGCTGGGAATGAGGAGCGATGACTGAACCGAATGCGCCGTTGCGGCGCGTCATGGCAATCTACGCGCATCCCGACGATCCTGAGTTCTTCAGCGGCGGCTTACTTGCCAAATGGTCGGCTGAAGGCAAGCAGCTGTTCTACGTGCTGGCGACCAGCGGTGATAAAGGCAGCGACGATCCTGAGATGACTTCCGAGCGGCTGATCGCCATTCGCGAGGCGGAGCAGCGCGCGGCGGCGGCGTGCTTCAACGCTGAGCAGGTCATCTTCTTGCGCTATCCTGATGGCGAGCTGGAGCATACCTTGCGCTTGCGCCGCGATCTGACGCGCTTGATCCGTCAGGTGCGCCCTGATATCGTCCTCACGAACGATCCGCACACAGTCTGGACGCGCACAGGCGGCATCAACCATCCTGACCATCGCGCTATCGGCGAGGCGGCGCTGGCGGCGATCTATCCATCCGCGCGCGACCGCTTGACGTTCATCGAGCTGTGGCGCGATGAAGGCTTAGCGCCGCACAAAGTGCGGCAGGTCTATTTGGCAGGCACGCTTGAGCCGAATCGTAAGGTGGATATCACGGCTTACCTTGAGCGCAAGATCGAGGCGATCAGCCAACATCGCAGCCAAGTGAAGGATATCGAGGCGCTGACCAAACGTCTGCGTGAGAGCAGCGACGCTGATTTTGACGAGCCGCCGCTCTACACGGAAAGCTATCGCGTTTTGACCTTGCGCTAGGCGCGCTTCGCCATGGTCAAGCCATACTCAACGCTGTCGGCGAGCGCGCGCCACGATGCTTCGATGATGTTCGTGCCAGCGCCGACAGTGCTCCAGCGTTCAGTTGCGCTCTGAGTCTCGATCAGCACGCGCGTGAAGGCGGCTGAGCCGTTGTGACCATCGAGGATGCGCACTTTGTAATCGGCGAGCGTGAAATCCGCCAGCTGCGGATAGAGCGGCGTGAGCGCCTTGCGCAGCGCGCGGTCGAGCGCGTTGACTGGGCCATTGCCTTCGGCGGCTGTGTGGACGACGGTATCGCCAACTGCCAATTTGACGGTCGCTTCAGCCAACATGCCGCGTCCGCGCCGATTTTCCACCACGACTAAGAAGTCGATCAGCTCAAACGGCGGCTTGTAATCGGGCTGAGCGCGCTTGAGCATCAACGCGACCGAACTCTCAGCGCCTTCGAAGGCATAGCCGAGGTTCTCAAGGTGCTTGATCTGCTCCAGCACTTGGCGCGCCGCTTCGCTGGAGACATCCATGCCGAATTCTTCCGCCTTGCTCAGCACGTTGCCGCGTCCGCTCAGGTCACTGATCAGCACGCGCATCTCATTGCCGACCAAAGCAGGGTCAATGTGTTGGTAGCTCTGCGCGGTACGGCGCATGGCTGCTACGTGAATGCCGCCTTTATGGGCGAACGCGCTGCGTCCGACGTAAGCGAGGTGATTATCGGGCGGCAGATTGGCAATCTCAGCGACCGTGCGCGCTACATGCGTCAAGGTCTTGAGCGCTTCAGCATCGGGCAGGCACGGCACGCGCATTTTGAGCATCAGATCAGGGATGATGCTGCACAAGTTAGCGTTGCCACAACGCTCGCCATAGCCGTTGATCGTGCCTTGTACCATCGCCGCACCTTGCCGCACTGCCGCGAGCGAGTTGGCGACGCCAAGTTCGCCGTCGTTGTGCGTGTGAATAGCGAGCTTGACGGTTGGCGGCAGCGCTTGGCGCACTTCACAGACGATCTGCTCAACTTCCCAGTAGAGCGTGCCGCCGTTCGTGTCGCACAGCGTCAGCCAATCGGCGCCAGCGGCGTGCGCCGCTCTGAGCGTGGTCAAGGCGTATTCGCTATCGGCTTTGTAGCCATCGAAGAAATGCTCAGCGTCGTAAATGACTTCCTTGCCGAGCGCCTTCAGATAGCGGATTGAGTCAGCGATCAGGCGGCAGTTTTCCTCAGGCGTGGTGCGCAGCACTTCGTAGACGTGCAGCAGCCACGTCTTGCCGACCAGCGTCACGACCGGCGTCTGCGCCTGCACGAGCATCTGAATGTTCTCGTCCTCAGCAGGCGCGCTGCCGACGCGGCAAGTGGCGCCGAAGGCAGCCAGCTTGGCATGTTTGAGCGGTAGATCGCGCGCTGCCTCGAAGTAAGCTGCATCTTTCGGATTTGAGCCAGGCCAGCCGCCTTCGATGTACGCTACGCCCAGATCGTCCAAAATCTTGGTGATGCGAATCTTATCTTGCACGCTCAGCGAGATGCCTTCGCGCTGTGTGCCGTCGCGCAGCGTGGTATCGTAGATATAGACGTAGGGCGGATAGGTCATGATCAAACCTTTCTAGCGAAGAGAGAGATAGCTACTCATAAACGAGCCGTCATTCGGCAAGGTCAGCGAACAGGACGCGCAGCGGCAAGCGAAAGTTTGGCAGCACGGCGCCGCCTTCCAAAATCGCCTCGCCGCTCAGACTCTGCATCCGCTCTGCGCTGTAACAATCCACTGTCTGCAGGTCAGGATAGATCAGCCAGACCAACTGCACGCCGTGTTTGAGATAATCCTGCACCTTGTGCCGTAGCTCCAGCGCGCTATCGTTCGGCGAGACGATCTCGACGGCAAGATCAGGCGCGAGCGGCAGGAACTTGTCAGGGATCGGCTTGGGCATACGCGCCTTGCTGATGAAAGCGGCATCGGGGATGCGGACTACGTCAGGATTGCGCGCTAGGATGAACGCGCCGCTGGCGCCTGTCACATAGCCCAGACCGTTCTCTTCGACAAAGTTCGCCAGATGGCGCGCTATCCGCGCTTCCAAGACGCCGTGCAAGCCGCCTGTGCCGCCTACCATCTCGATCAGCGCTCCATCCGCCAGTTCATAACGCACACCTTCCGTCTGCGGCAATGCCCATAAGTCTTCAGCCGTCAGCAACCGCTCTTGCAAGTGCATCGCGCTACTCCATCAGGTCAGCGAACAGGATGCGCAGCGGCAGACGGAAATTGGGCAGCACGGCGCCGCCTTCCAAGATCGCCTCGCCGCTCAGACTCTGCATCTGCTCTGCGCTGTAACAATCCACCGTCTGCAGATCTGGATAGATCAGCCAGACCAGCTGCACGCCGTGTTTCAGGTAATCCTGCACCTTGTGCCGTAGCTCCAGCGCGCTATCGTTCGGCGAGACGATCTCGACGGCAAGGTCAGGCGCGAGCGGCAGGAACTTTTCAGGGATCGGTTTAGGCATACGCGCCTTGCTGATGAAAGCGGCATCAGGGATGCGCACCACGTCAGGATTGCGCGCCAAGATGAACGCGCCGCTGGCGCCTGTCACATAGCCCAAGCCATGCTCACGGACAAAACGGCTCAAGTGATAAGCGATGCTCGCTTCCAAAATGCCGTGTAAGCCGCCTGTGCCGCCTACCATCTCGATCAGCGCTCCATCCGCCAGTTCATAACGCACACCTTCCGCCTGCGGCAACGACCACAAGTCTTCGGCTGTCAGCAATTTCGTTCCTACATCCATGCGCTGTCTCTCCTGATCAATCGCCTGTCATACGGATCGTGGCGCTCTCGCCTTCAGGCGTCTCGCCTGCGCCGCCGGTCGCCACCAACATGCGATTGAGCGCTGCCAGATATGCCTTCGCCGAAGCCACGATGATGTCAGGATCGGCGCCGTGACCGCCGAAGGTCTGGTAATCGCCGTCGAGCGTACAAATGCGCACGGTCACTTCGCCCATCGCGTCAATGCCTTCGGTAATGGCGCGCACCGAAAATTCCAAGAGCTTGTTCGGCGCGTTCACGATCTTATTGATGGCAGTGTAGGTCGCATCTACTGGTCCAGTGCCGATACCTGCCTCAATGTACTCCTTGCCGCCCGGTCCTTCTAGCTTGACCGTCGCCGTCGGCATTCCGATTTGCCCACAAGTCACTTGCAGCGCCTTCAACTTGAAGACTTCCTTCGGACCTTCCAGCTGATGTGCCATCAGCGCCTGCAGATCGGCATCCGTAATGTGTTTTTTGCGATCTGCTACTTCTTTGAAGCGCTTGAACGCTTCTTGCAGCTCCTGATCGCTGAGTTGATAGCCAAGATCGCGCAGGCGCACTTTGAAGGCGTGCCTGCCGCTGTGCTTGCCAAGCACCAAGCGACTCTCTGAGACGCCGACCGACTCAGGACGCATGATCTCGTATGTCTCGTGATGCTTGAGCTGACCGTCCTGATGGATGCCTGCTTCGTGCGCGAAGGCGTTCGCGCCGACAATCGCCTTGTTCGGCTGCACCACGATGCCTGTGTAGTTGGAGACCAAGCGGCTGATGCGCGCCAATTGCGTCGTTTGGATGCCCGTCCACAGCTTGTAGTAATTGCGGCGCGTGTTGAGCGCCATGACCACTTCTTCCAGCGCCGTGTTGCCTGCGCGCTCGCCAATGCCGTTGATGGTCACTTCTGCTTGGCGCGCGCCTGCGTACAAGCCTGCTAAGGTGTTCGCGGTCGCCATGCCCAGATCGTCGTGGCAGTGAACTGACCAGATCACGTCCTTGCCGCCGCGCGTATGCTCAATCAAGTAGGCGATCATCGCGCCGTATTCAGCAGGCGTCATGTAGCCGACCGTATCAGGGATGTTGAGTGTGGTCGCGCCTTCTTCAATGGCTGCCGCGCACATCTGCGCCACGAAGTCCCAGGCGCTGCGCCCGGCGTCCATCGTGCTGAACTCGACGTCAGCGCACAGGCTGCGCGCAAGGCGCACCATCTGGCGCGCGCGCTCCAGCGCTTGCTCACGAGTCAGGTTGAACTGATACTTCAAGTGGATATCCGAAGATGAGATGAAGGTGTGAATGCGCGGCTTGGCAGCGTGCTGAACAGCTTCCCAGCATTTTTCGATGTCGCTTGGCACACAGCGCGCCAAGCCACAGATGATCGGACCGTCAAGCGTGCCGATTTCCTGCGCAATGCGCCTGACTGCTGCCAGATCGTCGGGCGAGGCGGCAGGAAAACCTGCCTCGATGATATCCACGCCAAGCGCTGCTAGATGATGAGCGATTTCGAGCTTCTCGGCGCTGTTGAGCGAAGCGCCCGGCGATTGTTCGCCGTCGCGCAGCGTGGTATCGAAGATCAGGACGCGATTCTCAGGACGGCGCTGTACATCAGTCTCCATAGGACAAGCGATCCTTTCTCATAGACGTTTGCGTAAGTATTCCAAAGCGACGATCAAGGTGATATCGAGCCATTCCTTGAAGCGCTTCAACCGTCTGTTGGTAGCACATCGAGATATTGTGCTGTTAGTAAATGTTGCGTCACGCCGCGATCAATGTTGTAGAGCCGCTCAATGACGCCTGTCTCAATGGCGAAGCGCCGCCGCAGCCGTTCCATGAAGGCTTGGTACGCAGCAGTGTTACGCAACGACTCGCGTTGCTGTTCCCACAGCTGCGCTAACGGCACAAGGTCAGGCTCAGCCAGCGCTTGCCATGCTTCAGGCAGGTCAGTGATCGGCTGCCAGGTCATCGTTCAGGCGCTCGGATCGTAATCCTGCAGACGTTTTGGCTTCAAGAACTGCATCATCTCGCGCAGCCGTGCGCCAACTTCCTCGATTGGATGTGCGCGCTCAGCGCGACGGCGCGCCAAAAAGTTCGGCAAGCCGTTAGCGTTCTCATCTATCCATTGCTCAGCGAACGCGCCGCTGCGAATTTCCGATAGCACTTGGCGCATCGCTTGGCGTGTCTCATCGGTCACCACGCGGTCGCCGCTTATGTAGCCGCCGTATTCAGCTGTATCGCTGACCGAATACCACATGTAGTTCATGCCGCCTTGATAGAGCAAATCTACGATCAGCTTCAGCTCGTGCAGGCACTCAAAGTAAGCGACCTCAGGCTGATAGCCTGCCTCGACGAGCGTCTCGAAGGCTGCCTTGACCAGCGCTGTGACGCCGCCGCACAAAATGACCTGCTCGCCGAACAGATCGGTCTCGGTCTCTTCGGCAAAGGTCGTCTCCAGCACGCCTGCGCGCGTGCCGCCGATTGCTTTGGCGTAGGCGAGCGCGTTCGCCTTCGCCTTGCCGCTGGCATCTTGCTGCACGGCGAGCAGACATGGAATGCCGACGCCTTCCACAAACGTCTCGCGCAAGCGATGTCCAGGCCCTTTCGGCGCGACCATCGAGACATCCACGTGCGCAGGCGGCACGATCTGCCCATAGCGGATGTTGAAGCCGTGCGCAAACATCAGCGTATCGCCCGCGCCTAAGTGCGGCTCGATCTCCGCTTTGTAGACGGCAGCCTGCTTCGTGTCTGGAATCAAGAGCATGATGAACTGCGCCGCCTTTGCCGCCTCTGCCACAGGCAAGACGCGCAGCCCTTCCGCCTCTGCCTTCGGACGCGATTTGCTGCCTGCGTGCAAGCCGACCACCACATCTACGCCGCTGTCGCGCAGATTGAGCGCGTGCGCGTGTCCCTGACTGCCATAGCCGATGATGGCGACCGTCTTGCCTGCCAGCAGGCTCAGATCGGCGTCTTGATCGTAATAAAGCGTTGCCATTTTGGTGAAGTCTCTCTTTCGTGCGATTCAGGCGAGGTGCGGCGCAGGCTGTACGACATGTTTGCCGCGTCCCATCGCGACCACGCCCGTCCGCACCAGCTCGATGATACCATGCGGACGCAACGCTTCGACAAACTGCTCGACGCGCGCTTCTTCATCGCTCAGCTCAAGGATCATCATCTCATCGCTGCAATCGAGGATGCGCGCACCGAACTGACTGGCGAGCCAAGCCGCTTGCCCTGAGGCGCGCACTTTGATCAGCGCCAGATCGCGGCTGACGAACGGCTGATGCGTCACTTCGTAGACCTGAATCACGTTGACCAGCTTGTACAGATTCTTCTGCACCTGATCGACGCGCGTGACGCTGCTATCCAACACGATGGTCATGCGCGAGATGTTTGGGTCTTCTGTGCGACCGACGGTCAGGCTATCAATGTTGAAATTGCGGCGGCGGAACAAGCTCGCCACGCGATTCAGCACACCGGGCTCGTTTTCCACAATTGCGACAAGCGTATGTTTCATAGCTCAGGCATCCAATCCTTGTGAAGATATGCCGCAAGGTTTGGGCGAGCCGAGCGCTCGCCCAAGCGCAGCTCAGTGATTCTCAGACCAATCAGGCAGGTTTGGCTGCGAGATAGGACGACGGATCATCTTGTCCAGATCGGCGCCTGCCGGCACCATTGGATAGACGATATCGGCTTTTTCGACCTGAAACTCGACGACTGTTGGACCGTTGATGCTGTGCGCCCAAGCGACCGCTTCAGGAATCTCAGCGCGTGTGCGCACGCGCCGCGCCGCAATGCCATATGCCTCTGCCAGCTTCACAAAGTCCGGATTGTGCATCGGCGTGGCGTTGTAGCGCTCGCCATGGAAGAACTCTTGCCATTGGCGCACCAT
>DAOTWB010000141.1:0-6231 GCA_034436235.1 Anaerolineae bacterium | reverse complement strand
GCGCTGCGCGACTGTGCCATTCATTTGACGGCGCGCGGCGTCACTCGCTCAGGCGCGCGCTGGCGATGATGCTCTGGAGCGCTTCGCGGTAGTCCGCTGCCGTGCCTTCGAAGATTTGCAATATGTCGATCTGCAGGAAGTAGTTGCGGTCGGGCAGGGCAGTGGCAAGACTGATCGGAGCGTTAGGCGCTGTGCCGCCGATCGCTACAAAAATCTGGCGTCCGTTCACCGTGAGCGTCTCAGCGGCTGTGCCAGCGCTGGCGCTGACCGATTCGGCAGGCGCAGGGTTGCCTTCGCCAAGCGGCTTGAGGGTCGGGATGACGACGATGCGCGTGTTGCTCAAGCCCGCCGTGATCTGCCAGCCTTCGGGCAGGTCGAAGGTCACCTTCACATCCTGCTCCGTGAACGGATCGCTGAGCAGGAGCGTGACCTGACTGGGCGTGCTGATCGGCGGATTGACGGTCTCGGCAGGCGCGGGCGTGGCTGTCGGCGCGCTCGGCGCGCCGCAAGCTGCCGTCAAAAGCAAGGCGAGAGTCAAAAGTAGGCGTTTCATTGGGCTATCCTTGTCTATTGCAAAGACTCAGCGCGCAGGAGCGTAACGCAAAGCCTAGCGCTGAGCAAGGTCAGGCGCGCACGAAGGTCGCCACAGCTTCGATGTGGTAAGTCTGTGGAAACATATCGAGCGGCTGCACATCTTGCAGCGCATAACCTTTGGCGAGCAGCCGCTTGGCATCGCGCGCCAGCGTAGCGGGATCGCACGAGACGTAGACGATCTTGGCAGGAGTGAGCGCCGCCAGCGCGTCTAATGCAGTCGTTTCCATGCCGCCGCGCGGCGGATCAAGCACGACGGCGTCAAAAGTCTCGTCCAGCTCGGGCAGCACATCTTCGACCAAGCCTTCGATCAGCGTCACGTTGCTCAGGTCGCTCAAATTGCTGTCCGCGTCGTCCACAGCCGTCGGAAAACCTTCAATCGCCGTGACAGACGCGGCGCGTTCCGCCAAAAACGCCGTGAACAAGCCGACTCCGCTGTACAAGTCCAGGACGTTCTCTGTGCCTTGCAGCGCCAAGCGCGCTAAGACCAAGTCCACCAGCTGCTCGGTCAGCGCTAGGTTCACCTGAAAAAAACTGCCCGCCGTCACTTGAAAAGTGCGCCCTTTGATGTTGTAATGTACCTTGCCCGTGCCGATCAGCGCTTGCGGACGGTCGTCTTCAGCGAGAAAGCTGACCGAGAGCGGCAGATCGATCTCGACGGACGGCGGCAAGTCGTCGAGCGTGCTGAGCGCGATCAAGCGCTCTTCGCCGTCCGTGCCAACTTGCAGCCGCATGTGCGAGAGATTGCTGCCCTTGAGCACTTCGAGGTCAAGGCGCTCTAGCAAATCTTGCAATTCAGGACGGATGATGTGACATTCTTGAATAGGCACGATGTGCTGATCGTCCGTGCCGAAGAAGCCGACCTGTCCATCAGGCGTGACGTGCAGCGTGACGTGCGTGCGATACTGCCACGGCAGCGGACTCGGCAGCGTAGCCAAGACGTTCGGCGCTGCGATGCTGCCGATGCGCATCAGCTGATCGATCACGATCTGCTGCTTGAAGCTGAGCTGCGCTGCATAGTCAATGTGCTGCCAATGGCAGCCGCCGCAACGCTTCGGACCGAAATGCGGACAGTGCGGCAACACGCGCGCCTCAGAGCCTTCCAGCAGCGTCACGCCTTCGGCATAGGCAAAACGACCTTTGTCCTGCGTGATGCGCGCCGTGATGCGCTCGCCGGGAATGGCGTACGGCACGAAGATCGCGCGCCCTTCATGACGTCCGATTGCGCTGCCGCCGTGCGCCATCGTCGTCAATTCTAATTCGATCAAGTCATCGGACTGTGTAGGATGCAATTCGGACATGGCTGATCCTTCTGACAAACTTTCTGCGTTACCAATACAATTCTCTCATCCGCGACCGTATATGCGGCGCGCTTTAACACGCCTGACAGCGCTCGGCTTGATATTGTGCACTCTCGCCATTTTTGCGCAGCTGATCTTGGCAGCGCTGAGCGGCGCGCTCGGCGTGCTGTTCGCGATCAGCGCCGCTTTCACGGCGACCTTGCTCATTCCGCTCGTCCTGCAGAGCGTGTTGCATCCTGAGATCAGGCTGAGCGCCGATGGCATCTGGCTGCGCCCGATGTTATGGCGCGAGCAATTCGTGCCGCGCCGCGCGCTGCTGCGCTGCGCGCCGCATCCGCTCATCTCGTCCAGCGAAGCGAACGCCGCTTTAGAGCGCCTGCTCTTCGGCAGAAAGCATCGCCGCCGCGAAGGCTACGCCATCATTGTAGCACGCGACGCCTTGCCGCCGCCTTACCGTCTGTTGGCGCGCCTTGCAGACGCGCCCGATGCCGCCGCCTTCGCTATTTCCAGCACCACGCATCGCAATTACGATCAGCTGTGCCAAGCTATCGCCGCCTTGCTCGCCGACTCGACGGACTAGGCGTGGTCATATCTTCGCTGCCGATCAACGACAGGTAAATGTCTGTCAGCAGCGCCGCGCTGCGCGCCCACGAATGCCGCTCCACTACCCAGCTGCGCCCATGCCGACTCAAACGCGCCGCCTCTTCAGGATCGTCCAGCAAGCGCAGCACAGCATCGGCGAAGGCTTGCGGCGTATCCACAATGCGCATGTGCCTACCATCTTGTGCGCCCAAGCCTTCCGCGCCCAGCGACGTGCTGACCACTGGACAGCCGCACGCCAGCGCCTCTAGCAGCTTGAAGCGCGTGCCGCTGCCGCTGCGCAACGGACACACAAACAGCCCTGCGCGGCTCAGATACGGTCGCGTATCTTCCACCAAGCCCTGAATGCGCAAGCCGTTGCGCGGATCGCCGCTGAGTCGCGTCAGCGCAGGCGTTGGCTCTTTGCCCAGCAGCGTCAGCGTGAAGTTCGGTCGTTTGGCGCGGATGAGCGGCATGATCTCGCGCACAAAGTACAGCACAGCGTCTTCGTTCGGAAAGTACTTGTAATCGCCCATGAAAATGGCGCTATCAGGATCGCGGCGCACGTTGCTCGGCTTGAAGTAATCCACGTCTACGCCGTTCGGCGAGAGCGCCGTTGGCACGCCCGGCGCAGCGCGCTTGACAATGCGCGCGTCCACCTCAGACATCACGCCGACCAGCGTCGCCGCGCTCCACGCTTGCGGCTCGAAGAAGCGCATCTTGAGCGCCTCGAGCGCCAGCGCAGGACGCTGATAGAGCGGCATGGCGACGCGCGCGTGCCGCCACCAAGCCAAGTATTCAATAGCAGGCTCAGAGAGAAAGACTGGCACAGGCAGCTCTGGCGGCAAATTCTGGAGCATATAGAACGATTCGACGTGAATTAGATCGAATAAGCGCACGCGCAGCAAGCGTTGAATGCTCTCGCGAAATTCGCTGGATGTGTACAGACGCATCGTGATCGGCTTGACCGAAGTCAGGCTGAGCAGCGCGGCGCGCGCCTTGCTTGGACTGGACGGACGGCTGATCACGATCAGCTCGCACAGCGCTTGCAGCGGACTCAGATCGAAGGCGCGCTCTTCAGGACGCCCGAAGCACACCAGCGTGATGGCGAAATCGCGCGTCAGCCGCTTGAGCAAGTTATACGTGCGCGCGCGTCCGCCGCTGACAGGCGGATACGGCAAATATGGCGTCAGCATCAAGACGTTAGGACGAGCAGCGCTCAGGGCAATCTCTCCTCAGCTCACAAGCAATTCAATCGGTAGATCGCGGCAGATCGTAGGTATGCCAATTGTCGCGCAGCGCAGCCGCTCGGTCAAGGCGCGATTCGCGCGCCGCGCCGCTTGACAGCGTTGTAATTGCGTTATAATGTGCATACATTGAAGCGTGTCGCGCAAGCGCGAAGTACATTGCGCAGCAGCGCGCTGAGCGCCATGTTCGATTGAGTCGTAGAAAGGCAGCAATGCGTCCGCCTATGTCTGAGCAGTTTGTGAGCAGCACATCCTCTGAGACCACAGTTGGGCCGCGCGTCTTCATCAGCTACGCACGTTCCGATGGCGAGCAATTCGCCACTGCTTTGCGCCGTGCGCTGCAACGCCAGAACATTCCGCTCTGGCAGGATCGCGTCGCGATGGAAGGCGGACGCGACTGGTGGCTGCAGATCGAGGAAGCGCTGAACAAGGTCAAGTTCATGGTCATGGTCATGACGCCGAACGCCTTGACTTCGCCGATTGTGAAGAAGGAATGGCGCTACGCGCGCCAGCGAGGCGTGTGCGTCTACCCTGTGAAAGGCGCGCCAAACCTAGACTTCGCCAGTCTGCCGCGCTGGATGCGCGACGCGCATTTCTACGACCTAGGCTACAACCTTGACGCGCTGCACGAAGGCCCTGAATGGGAAACGTTCATCCGCCATTTGAACGGTGAGTGCAACGTGCCGCGCGTGCCGTTCATGGTGGAAGACCTGCCGAGCGACTTCGTGATGCGCGCCGAGGAATTCGATAGGATCGTGAGCGCGCTCTTAGATGAACAGCGCGAGAATCCTGTGGCGATCACGGCGGCGCTGCGCGGCGCAGGCGGCTATGGCAAGACCACGCTCGCCATGGCGATCTGCCACAACGAGCGCGTGCAAGAGGCGTTCGATGACGGCATCCTCTGGGTGACGCTGGGCGAGAAGGCCAGCGAGAACGACCTGATCAGCAAGCTGAACGACCTGATCCTCGTCCTGAGCGGCAAGCGCTCTCAGGCGATTGAGCTGCGCACCTTGACGTTCCAATTCGCCGAGCTGCTCGCCGAGCGCGACATCCTGCTGGTGATTGACGATGTGTGGCAGCCTGAGCATCTCAAGCCGTTTTTGCACGGCGGCAAGCGCTGCGCGCGGCTGATCACCACGCGCAACGACCACACTTTGCCGCCTGAGGCGCATAAGATCAATGTGGACGCCCTGCGCGACGATGAGGCGCTCGCTCTGATCAGCGCAGGGCTGCCCAATGGCGAGCGCGCGGCGCTCCAGCGCTTGGCGGAACGGCTGCACAATTGGGCGCAGTTGGTGAAGCTGGCGAACGGCGTGCTGCGCAACCGTCTGGAGCATGGCGAATCGCTGGCGCAGGCGATTGACTACGCCGAGCGCGCCTACACAAAGCGCGGGCTGAGCGCTTTCGATCCGCGCAATGAGGCAGATCGGCGCAGGGCGGCTAAATCCACGCTCGAAGTCTCGCTCGACTTGCTGAGCGACGATGAGCGCGCCCGCTTCGGCGAGCTTGCCATCTTCCCTGAGGACATTGAGATTCCGATGGCGACCGTCGCGCGGTTGTGGCAAGCCACTGCGGATTTGGATGACCTCGATAGCGAAGACCTCTGTGCGCGCCTGAGGGATATCTCGCTGCTGCAAAACCTCAACCTGAGCCAGCGGACGATCCGCCTGCACGATGTAGTGCGCCACTACCTGATTGACGCGCACAGGGCGGCGCTGACCGAGCTGCACAGCAAATTCTTGCGCGCCTACGGCGTGGCGCATTGGGCGGAGCTGCCGCGCGACGAGCCGTATTTGTGGGATCACCTCGCTTACCACTTGCTGGCGGCAGATAGGCGCGCTGAACTGCGCGCTGCGCTGCTGGACTACCGCTACTTGGGAGCGAAGCTGGACGCGCGCGACGTCAACGCTGCGCTGAGCGATTTCCGCGCCTTTTTGAGAGGCGGCGACGATAAGCCTGTTCGCATGGTGCGCCAAGCGGTTGAGATGAGCGCGCACGTATTGACAGAAGACAAAGCGGCGTTGGCGCACCAGCTCTACGGCAGGCTGTACGCTCACAAGGAATTGCCCGAGATTGCGGCGCTGCGCGCGCAGTGCGCGCCGCATGCCCTGCTGCCGATGGGCGAGCCGACGCACCTGCAGGCGGGCGGGCATCTGCTGCGCACCTTGCGCGGGCATAAGGGTAGTGTCTCAGGCGCGCTGGAGCTGCGGGACGGGCGGCTGCTCTCGTGGTCTCGTGACAGGACGCTGCGTCTGTGGGCGGCGGACGGGACTGAGCTAGCCGTCTTGCGCGGGCATGAGAGTTTGGTCAGGGGCGCGCTGGAGCTGCGGGACGGGCGGCTGCTCTCGTGGTCTGAGGACTGGACGCTCCGTCTGTGGGCGGCGGACGGGACTGAGCGCGCCGTCTTGCGCGGGCATGAGGGTAGTGTCTCTGGCGCGCGGGAGCTGCGGGACGGGCGGCTGCTCTCGTGGGCATGGGACGGGACGCTGCGTCTGTGGGCGGCGGACGGGACT
>DAOTWB010000140.1:0-3203 GCA_034436235.1 Anaerolineae bacterium | reverse complement strand
CGCAGGATGGTCGCCATTTGCGCCTCAATGCGCGCCACGCCTTCCTCAACCGAGATGTTGCCGAGCATCATCTCCGTGCCGAACTGCGCGATCACGTCTGAGAGCGCGGGCCACTCTGGGAAGCGCGGACGGAAGACGGCGTTGCCATACTTCTCCCACGATTCAGCCAGTGCGGGATAGTGCGGGAACTTAGCGATCATCTCAGGATCGGCGTACACGCTGCGACGACCAGAGACACCGCCGCGCTCGGCGTATTCCTTCGCCTTCGCTTCGCTAGTGATCCACTGGATGAACAGCCATGCCGCCGCTTGCTTCGCCTCTGAGCTGCTGGAGTTGATCGCCAGCGAGAAGCCGCCTAGCGCGGGCTTGCGTCCTGCCGGACCGGCTGGCTCAACCGTGATGCCCAAGCAATCCGTGATGCGCGACGTGGCAGGATTGGAGAGCGTGGCGTAGAAGGCGCTCCACTCGGTGATCATCGCCACCTGACCTTGCGCCAAGGCCTGCACGGTCTCGTCGTGGTCAAAGGCGACGATGTCCGGCGGCATGACCTTCATCAGCTCTTGGCGGAACTTCAAGCCTGCCAATGACTCTGGCGAGGACAAGTTCGAGGTGAAGTCGTCCTTCAGCAGCGAGCCGCCGAAGGGCCAAATCACGCGCATGAACGAGTCAGCGGATTGCGTCTCGCCGCGCTTGCTCTGCAAGGCGAAGGCGTACTTGCC
The DNA here is from genome assembly GCA_034436235.1 of Anaerolineae bacterium. Taxonomy (GTDB): domain Bacteria; phylum Chloroflexota; class Anaerolineae; order Aggregatilineales; family UBA2796; genus CP2-2F. The sequence continues at coordinate 2,484 of DAOTWB010000140.1, read as the reverse complement.
GTCTTTGGTCAGAGCAGGTCCGTAGACGTTCAGCACTTCATCCCACGTCTCGGGCGGACGGTTGAAGCCTGCCTCTTCCAACATGCACTTGTTGTAGTACAACAAGCCGCTGTAGTTATCGAATGGCAAGCCGTAGATCACGCCGTCCCATGTGCCGAACGACTCCAGCAGGATCGGGAAGAAACCGTCCAAGTTCAGCTCAGGATCAGCCAGTGCAGGATTCGTGTAGAACTTCTCCAGCGGCACGATCCAGCGATTGGCGGCAAAGTTGCCGATCCAGACCACGTCCACTAGCACCACATCGAACTGCGCCGTGCCGCCTGTGAAGTCGAGCGTCTGCTTCTCAAGGCTGTTCTCGTATGGCGTCACGTCCCATGTCACCTTGATGCCCGTGATCTGCTCGAACTCCGGAATCATCTGCTGAGCAGCCACATAGCCGGGACGTTCCAAGAAGAAAGCGCGGATTTCAGTGCCTGCGTACGGCTTGGCAGCCTCAGCCAAGCTCCAGCCGCTCTGAGCGCGGCTTGGCGTTGTGCCAACGACGCTGACTGCCAGCAGCGCCAACACCAAAAGAACGACAAAACTTTTGCGCATAGCGTACTCCTCATCTGAACATTTTTTGTGAACCGATGTTCAGATATAAAAGATAGCATACTTTGTCAAATGCGGCAAGTCGCATTTTGCAGAATCTTTGCGCGCTTGCGTTTAAGCGTTGTTAAGTCACTCAGCGCGGCTGAGCTGCAGCTCGTACGCGCCGAACGCGCCGCGCGCCGTCTCGCGTCCAAAGCGCGTGACGCGCACCGTATAGCGACCATCTTGCGGCAAGACGAAGCCTGCAATGCGCGAGTCGGTCGCGGCGAGCGACTCAGTTGGCGCGCCGATGTCATCGTTGACTGCGATCAGTTTGCCATCGGCGTCCAGCAGCTCAAGGTAAGCGTCAAAGCCTGCAGCGCGCACGCTCAGCGCGATCACGTCGCCCGTCTTGCCTGTGAAGGTATAGCTGTGCAAGAAAATCTCGTCGGTCAGCGCAGCGCGCCGTCGCTCGCCATAGCTGATCTCGCCTTGTGCAGCGCTGCCTTTCGCCACTGACTCGGCGAGATTGCGATCCAGCACAAAGGCGACCACTTGCCGATGCTTGCCCGCGTCTAGGACGTACAGAAGATTGCCTGACGGTGCAGGCGCGACCGCGATTGGACGCGCCAACTGACCTGCCTTCGGCGGCGACGCTTCATCGTATGGCTCGCCGATCACGCCTAGCAGCGCGCCATCCGCCGCCAACATCAAAATGCCTTGATCGGCTGTCGCGATGTAGAAATTGTTGAAGCGATCTATCGCCAGCGCCAGCGGCTCGCTCTTGGTCAGCCAAGCGCCGCCAATACCGCGCTGCGCCACACGACCGTCCGCGTACAGCTTGAGCAAGCCATCTGTGCCGCTTGCCAGAAGATAGAGATTGCCTTGCGCATCCGCGCTGAGCAGCACATTGCGCGCCTCAGGCAGCGCGTTCGCCAGATTCCAAGCTGCCACTGCCCTGCCGCCGATGTTGAAGACCTGCACGCGCACGCCGTCCACGTTCTCGTCCACAGCATAAATGTTCTGTCCGCTGAAGACGAATTGGCGCGGCATGCCTGCGCCGAATGCGCCGCGACCTGTGCCGCGCGTGCCGCCGAAAAAACGCGCCACTGAGTCAGCAGCTGGCGGTCGCCGCCACACAATCTGGCTGACAGGATCGGCGATGTATTGCGAGCCGTCTGTGCGCGTCACCAGCTGACCGTAGCTTTGGATTGGCGCAAAAGTGAGCAGATCGGACTGCGCGATGCCGTCAGCGCTCAGCTGCCAGATGCCGCGCTGCGCGTCCGTCACGTACAGCGACATGCCATCGGCGCTGACGGCGATGGCGCTCGGCTCAGGCAGGCGATCGGCTGATACTTGCCACAGCGAAATGTCAATGCGATCTGCATCCACGCCGTCGCTTGGCGGAAAGAAGCTCAAAGTGTCCAACAGACGCTGCAAGGTCGCCTCACCATCGCGCTGCCAGACGGCGAGCGTGCTGACGGCGCGCAAAATGGCGACTCGCCGCCTGCCGACCGAGAGCAGCGCTGTGTAAATTGCCAGGTCGTGCGCTGTGTCGCGCTCGATCAGCTGCATGCCTGCCGCGCCGCCTAGCCGCGTAGGACTGAGCGCACGCCGACCGCCTGTGGCGTATTTGAGCAGCAGGCTCGGAAAGGCGTCTGTATTCGGAAGGTTCATCAAGCGCAGCGTGCTGAAGGTCAGGCTGAACAATACACCGCTCGGCGGCTTGCCTTCCGCCAGACCTTCCCAGTCGTCTGCAGGCGCGGCAAGCACGGTCTGCGCAGCAGGATTCTCGCGCAACGTCCAGGCGCTGGGATAGGCGAACGCCACGCCGAGCGCCGCGTTGTAATAGCGCCGCAGCTCAGCCTGCGCGCGCAGCGGCTGCGGCAGGACGAGCGCGATGCTCAACGCCAA
>DAOTWB010000139.1:0-9459 GCA_034436235.1 Anaerolineae bacterium | reverse complement strand
CATCGGACTCGGCGAGCGCGAAGCGAATCGCCTGTGGCAAATCCATGAAACGCGTTGGAATGCCGCGTTGCAAGCCGTAACGCAGCGCTTGCCACTCAGGTGAGAAGGTCGCGAATGGATAGAAAGCGGCGCGCCTTGGCTGATCAGGCGCGTAGATCAGGATCGCCACAGGCGGCTGCATAGTTGGATGCAAGACGTAGTGCAACAGCGCGTCGCCTTCAGGCGCACCTTCGATCAACAGCGCGTCAGGCTGCAGCGACTCTAAAGCTGCCAGCAGGCTGCGCGCTGAGCCAACGCCGTGATGCCGTATGCCGAAAAGATGGACGCGCTCACTGCTCATCTACACATCTCACAAAGCAAAGACCTAGCGTCTCAGCGTACGCCCATCACGCGCCCAAGCGCCTCACAAGCAGGACACGAGCCGTCAGGACGTATCATGGCGTAGCCTGCCTGCGGATCGTCGCCGCCGTAGTAGGTGAAATCTACATTGAAGACGATCATCAGCCGAATGCGTCCCGATTGTGCAGCGCGCAAGGCTGCTTCTGCCAACCATTGCGCTTGCTGCTGCACAGTCACGTTAGCCGCCCATGCAAAATTGCCCGGCAGCGGTCCGTAGCCTTGCGGCGAGAGATAGCCCAGCTCTGTGAAGCAACCGCGCTTGCCGCCGAACGGATTCAAGCCGCGCGCGACCTGACCGTCGTAGTAGCGCGTCGGATAGTTATCGCCGCGCGGATCGCCGCTGCGCTGATTCGGACTGACGATGCCTTCATTGTAGTGCAAGCCGATGCAATCGGCGTAGCGTCCTGCGCCGGCGGCTGCCATGCCTTGCACGTAGCGGTCGTCGTTCCAGACGCGATCCGAGCCGAAGGCTGCCTCAGCGCCTGTCGGCGCAGGCGCGCCGCTGATGACGAGCGTGTTCGGATTGCTGGCTTTGATCGCATTGTAGGCTTTGGCGAGCAACTGTGTGTAAGTGACAGGGCTGATCGCGCCGCGCTTCCATTCGCGGTCAATGTTCTGCTCGTTCCAGACCTCGATAGCATCGGCGCCGGCGGCTGCCAACTGACCGACGAAGCCTGCGTACACATCTTGATAGCTCGGCTCGACGACCAAGTCTACATTGCCGATCACTGAGAGCAGAATCTTGAAGCCGTTTGCTTTTGCTTCGCTGATATAAGCGAAAGCTGCGCCGTCGCCTTCTTTCGCCTGACGCTTCACCCAAGTCATGCCGGCGCGCCGCATGGCATTGACCGTGGCAGGACTCAGGCTCTGCACCTGACCGCCTAGCTCGAAGCCGCGCAGATTCGCGCCGCTGGCAGCTGGCGGCGGTGGCGCTGCTGGCGGCGGCGTGGCAGCACCGCCTGAGTCGCCGCTGGCAGGCGCGGCGGCATTGTTGGGCGCGCCGCCGGCAGGATTGGTCGGCGCGTCAGGCGGCACGATGGGCAGCTCACTCAAGTTAGCATTGGCGGGAAATTCCAAGTATTGCAGGACGATCCAGCCGACCGCGCCCGCTTCGCTGCGTCCGTAGCCCCAGCCGCGCACAGTCGAGCGTCCGCTGATTTCCACACGCTGACCGAAGCGCAGCGTATCCAAAATTGCGCCGCTGCGCGACGCCGCTGAGCGCATGTACAGCTCATCTACGATCACTGTGCCTGTGATGGTCGCTTGCGCTTGAGCAGCGCCGCCAAAGCTCGCCGAGATCACAAGTGCTGCCAAGCTGAACGTGACCAGTGTGCGTAGCCATCTTGCTAAGGATTCCATCAAATACTCCTCATATGCTGAAACGCGCTGCATTATACCGAGCCTTGCAAGGCTTGCCAAAAGCCTTGCCGAATAGCGCCTTTCATCTATAATGCGCGTGTATCGAGACTTGTGTGAGGAGCAATTGGTGAGCGATTCACGTCCTGTGCGCGTCCGCTTTGCGCCTAGCCCGACCGGCGACCTGCACATTGGTGGCGTGCGGACAGCGCAATTCAATTGGATGTTCGCCCGTCGGCATGGCGGCAAATTCATCTTGCGCATCGAAGACACCGATCAAAAACGGACTCAGGAGCAGTCGCTGAGCGGCATCATGGACGGCTTGCGCTGGGCAGGCCTGCACTGGGACGAAGGACCAGACATCGGCGGCGACTACGGTCCGTACATCCAGAGTCAGCGTTTAGCACACTATCAGTACTGGGCGAATTGGCTGGTTGAGCATGGCAAAGCGTATCGTGCCTATGAGACGCCTGAGGAGCTGGAGCTGATCAGCGCGGCGCGCAAGGCGAACGGCTTGCCGCCCGGCTACGATCGGCGTGCGCGGCAACTGACGCCTGAAGATTGGGCGCGCCTTGACGCCGAAGGCAAGCCATACGTCATCCGCTTGAAAGTGCCATTGGATGAAGAGACCGTCTTCGAGGACATGGTGCGCGGCACGATTCGCGTGCGCAACGACACGCTGCAAGACGCCGTCTTGCTGAAAGCGGACGGCTTTCCGACCTATCATCTCGCGCATGTGGTGGACGACCATCTGATGGAAATTTCGCACGTCATCCGCGCTGAGGAATGGATTCCAAGCACGCCGCTGCACGTCATTTTGTACCAAGCCTTCGGCTGGGAACTGCCGAAATTCTGCCACGTGCCAGTCATCTTGCATCCAAGCGGCGGCAAGATCAGCAAGCGCAAGCATCCTGAGGCGTCCATCTCATATTTCATCAAAGGCGGCTACCTGCCTGAAGCGGTCACCAACTTTTTGTGCAACGTCGGCTGGAATTACGGCAAGACTGACGAGAATGGCGAGGAAATTCAGGTCTTCACCAAAGAAGAAGCGGCTGAAGTCTTCGATATCACGCGCGTGACGCAAACTGGCACAAAGTTCGATGTGGTCAAGCTGAAATGGCTGAATGGCGAATGGATTCGCAGGCTTTCGGATGAAGCGCTGGCGCGCCGAATGCAGCCGTTCTTCGAAGCGGCAGGCTTGACTGCGCCGTATGAGACCTTGCTCAAGGTCGCGCCGCTGGTCAAAGAGCGCATGAAAGTGCTGACCGATGCCGTGGAGATGGCAGGCTTTCTGTTCCGCGACGATGTGCCTGTGCCTGAGCCAAGCGCGCTGATTCCGAAAGGCTTGACGGCAGAGCAGACGCGCGCCGCGCTGCAATTGGCGCACAACGCGCTCGCCGCCTTGCCCGATTTTGAGATCGCGACGCAGGAAGCGGCGCTGCGCGACGGCGCTGAGCGACTCAGCATCAAAACAGGGCAGTTTTTCAGCCCGATCCGTCTTGCCGTGACCGGTCAGAGCGTCTCGCCGCCGCTGTTCGAAGTGATGGCGATCATCGGGCGCGAGAAAGTGTTGGCGCGCCTTGAACGCGCTATCGCAGCATTGCAAACGACCGCTTGAGTTGTTAAAAATATCACATTTGCCGATAATCTGCGCGATCGTGTTCATCAAGTTATGGAGAGATCGCAGCGCATGACAAGCAACGCCAATATGACGGGCAAGACCGTCCTGATCACAGGCGCGACAAACGGCATCGGCAAAGAGGCGGCGCGCGGATTGGCTAGGCTCGGCGCGCAGGTCGTGATCGTCGGGCGCAACGCGCAAAAGTGCGCCGAGACCGTCGCTGAGCTACAGGCGAGTACAGGCAATCAGGCGCTTGAAGCGCTGACCGCCGATCTATCTATCATGGCGGAAGTGCGCCGTCTCGCCGATCAGGTCAAGGCGCGTTATCCGCGCTTGGACGTGCTGATCAACAACGCCGGCGCTTACTTCGATAAGCGCCTGACCAGCGCCGACGGCTACGAAATGACCTTCGCGCTCAATCACCTCAGCTACTTCTACCTGACAACGCTCTTGCTCGACCTGCTCAAGGCGAGCGCGCCTGCGCGCATTGTGAACGTCTCGTCCGATGCGCATCAATTGGCGCGTCTGAACCTTGTCAATCCGCACAAGCCGCCAACGTATAGCGGTTTCCGCGTTTACGGTCAGACCAAGCTGGCGAACGTCGTCTTCACTTATGAGCTGGCGCGCCGCTTGGAAGGCACAGGCGTGACGGTCAACGCCATGCATCCTGGCTTTGTGCGCACAGGCTTCGGCAAGAATAACGAAGGGCTGCTCTCGAAGATTTTCGGCTGGCTGCAAGGCTTCGCGCTCACGCCTGAGCAGGGCGCTGATACGGTCGTCTATCTCGCCAGCTCGCCTGAAGTGGAAGGCGTGAGCGGCAAATACTTCGTCAAGCGCAAAGCGAAGCCGAGCAGCCGCGCTTCCTACGATCAAGAGACGTGGCAGGCGCTCTGGACACTCAGCGAGCGCCTGATCGCCGAAAAACAGCCTGTCTAGGCAAGCTGCGCACGCGCGGTCTCGAGCAAGCGCTTGATGTGGTCAGTCACCAAGTGGATCGCCACGTCGTTATAGCCGCCTTCAGGGATGATCAGGTCGGCGTAGCGCTTGCTCGGCTCGACGAATTCGAGGTGCATAGGACGCACAGACTCAAGGTACTGATGAATGACGGACTCGACTGTGCGTCCGCGCTCGTTCACGTCGCGCTCCAGACGGCGGATGAAACGAATATCGGCATCGGCGTCCACAAAAAGGCGCAGATCGAACTGCCTGCGCAGCTCAGGATCGGCGAAGATCAAGATGCCTTCTACCAAAATGATCGGCGCGGGATAAATCGTACGAGTCTGTGCGCTGCGGCTGTGCGTGTTGAAATCGTAAATCGGCGCTTGGATAGGCTCGCCGCGCCGCAGCTGCACCAGATGACGGATCAACAGGCTCGTCTCCAGCGCGTCAGGATGATCGAAGTTGACGATCTCGCCGCCGATGCGCGGAATATCGTCCAGATCGCGGTAATACGAATCGTGCGGCAAGTAAGTGATGTGCTGCTCGCCGATGGCGTGCAGCAAACGCTGTGCAACAGTGGTCTTGCCTGAACCGCTGCCGCCTGCCACGCCGATCACAATCACGCGGCGCGGCGCATAGGCTGCCGACTCAGAACTCACGATGGTTCTCCTCGCTTGTGCTAGGATATAGAACTTCAGCCTTGTGCGCTGCGGAAATGGCACAAGGCGATGTGTCACAATGCGCTGAATTTTAACAATGCGCGTCCGAAAGCACAATTGTGCGGCAGCGCTGCCGCTCAGCTCTGGTAAGCCATCACGCTGCCGCGCACGCTGACCGCCACATGCTCGCCGAGCGCCAATTCAGCATTGCCCCAGGTGCGCACATCCAATAGACTGCCATCGGGAAAACGCAGGCGCAACAATTGGTCGTGACCGAAGAAGCGAATGGCGATCACCTCAGCGTTGCCGTCCTGACTCGCCGTCAAGCGCAGCGCCTCAGGACGGATCATCAGCGAAACCTTGCCGTGCATCGGCACTGCCAACGGCAACTTGCCGAGCGCGCACTGCGCCACCTCGCCTTGCGCGAGACCTTCGATGAAGTTCGCCTCGCCTAGAAACGCAGCGACCTCGCGATTGATAGGACGCAAGTACACTTCTTGCGGCGCGCCAACTTGCTCAACTTTGCCTTCGCGCATGATCACGACTGTATCGGCAAGGCTGAGCGCTTCTTCCTGATCGTGCGTGACGAAGATCGCCGTAGCGTTCGCGACGCGCAAGATTTGGCGCACTTCCTCGCGCATGGCGCGCCGCAAGGCTGCATCCAGATTGCTGAACGGCTCATCGAGCAACACCACTGATGGCTTCGGCGCAAGCGCGCGCGCAAGCGCCACGCGCTGCTGCTCGCCGCCGCTCAATTGATGCGGAAAACGGTCAGAGCAGTGCGCCAAACCGACTAGCTCGAGCATTTGGCGCGCATGGCGCTCGCGCTCCGCTTGGCTGAGCTTGCCGTTCAGCGACGTCAAGGCGAACAAGATGTTCTGCCGCACGCTCATGTGTGGAAAGAGCGCGTAATCCTGAAAGACCATGCCAATGCGCCGCATTTCCGGCGGCAGCCACGCGCCTTGACCTGCCACGCGCTCGCCATTCAGCCAAATCTCGCCGCTATCAGGCGTCTCTAGCCCTGCGATCAAACGCAGCAAGGTCGTTTTGCCGCAGCCGCTGGCGCCTAGCAGCACCTGAATCGTGCCGCGTTCCACGCTCAGCGAGATATCGTCCACAGCGCGCGTCGCGCCGAAGGCTTTGCTGACGCGCCGCAGTTCAATCAAACACTCATCATTCACGGATCATCCTCACACACTCAGCGCTCTGCGCGATTGCCAACACGCATCAAAAACCAGACAGGAATCAAACCGACCGCTAAAATGGTCAGCGCAGGCAGACTCGCCTCTTCCCAGAACGACTCAGCCGCCGCCATATATGTCCAGATCGCCAAAGTGTCCATGCCGAACGGACGCAACATGACCGTCGCCGGCAGCTCTTTCATCACGTCTACGAAGACCAAGATCGCTGCCGCCACCATGCCCTGACTGACCAGCGGCAAGTGAATGCGCCACAAAACGCGCAACGGACTGGCGCCCATCGTCCGCGCTGCTTGCTCCATGCTCGGCTTGACCTTCTCAAGGCTCGCCTCGACGCTGTTGAAAGCGACCGACATGAAGCGCACGCTGTAAGCGTACATCAAGCCAATAATTGTGCCTGTCAAGATCAAGCCTGGCGCGCTCAGATTCATCTGCTGAGCGAAAGCGTTGATTGCGCGGTCAATTGGCGCGAGCGTGAGCAGCACGCCTGCCGCGATCACGGCGCCCGGCAATGCATAGCCGAGCGTGGCGAGCCGCGCCACGATCCGCGCCGTGCGTCCGCTGCGCAAGCGCACGCCATTGGCGATCAGCAGCGCCAAAAAGACAGTGATGCTCGCTGCCAGCGCCGCTAAGCCGAATGTGTTCAGCGCATATTGCCAAAAGACAGCCCGCCAGCCGCCTAAGCTATTCTGTACATAGCTGAGCGACCACGCGATCAGCTGCCCGACGGGCAAAACGAAAGCTGCGCCTAGCAGCGCGACGTTCACGCCGATCGCCAGACCTGCTGCTGCGCCGCGCAATGGCACGCGCTGTGGACGCCTGCTGGCGCCGCCGCTTTGATAGTAGCGCGCCTTGCCGCGCAGCGTCCGCTCCAGCAAGATCAGGCAGAGCGCCACGCCGAGCAGCAGCAGCGATAGCTCGATTGCGCCTGCGCGATCCATGCGACCTTCCCACAAGCGCACAATGCCTTCGCTAACCGTCGGAAAGTTGAAGAAGCGCACTGTGGCGAAGTCCGTCATAGCTTCCATCATGGCGAGCGCCATGCCTGCTACCAGCGACGGACGCGCTAAAGGCACGATCAGACGGAAAAAGGTCTGCATGCGCGTGTAGCCCATCACACGCGCCGCTTCATAGGTCGCCGCCGCTTGCTCGCGGAAAGCTGCCCGCGCCAACAGATACACATAAGGATACAACACCAAGCTCATCACCAAGATCGCGCCCCAGCCGCTGCGGATGTCCGGCGGACGGAAGCTCTGCCCAAACCATGCCCGTAACGTCGTTTGAACAGGACCTGCGAAGTCGAAGGTCGCCATGTAGACGAAGCCCATCACGAAGGAAGGCACTGCTAATGGCAACAGAAGCGCTCGCTCGAACAGCGCGCGCAACGGAAACTGGTAAGCGGTCACTAGCCACGCCATGCCCGTGCCAATGATCAAAGTCAGCGCGCCAACGCCGCTCAGGAGCAGCAGCGTGTTGCCCAACATGCGCGGCAAGATAGTCTCCCACAGCCGCTGCCACATTTCAAAAGATGGACTCAGCAGCGTTGAGAGCAGATTCAAGATCGGCAAGACGACCAAGCCTGCCACGATCAGCGGCAGGAGCAACCGACCGCGCAGGCGGCGCTCTGTGCGGCGCAGCGCGATTGGTTTGGCTTGTGCAGGTTGTATCAGCGTGTTGTGTGCCAAAGTCTCTCCTCAGAAAACTGACAAGCCCGATGGATGAGCGGGTGGACTCATCCATCGGTGGCTTATGGATTCAGATGGGAAAAGGCGTCGGCTCAGTAGCCTGCGCGTCCGAGCAGGTCAATCGCCGCCTTTTGATACTTGCCAAGCTCGCTCAAGGGCAGCGCGTCAATCTTCGGTGTGCCGAACGCCTCGATGATCGGATTCAAGCGGGCGCGCACGTTGACAGGATACTCATAGTTGCCGCCCGGCAAGCCTGTCTCATCGCCTGCCTGACCCTTCTCAGCGTCGCTGAGCCACTCTAAGAGCTTGATAGCGTTCTCGCGATTGACCGCGTTCGCCGTCACGCCGGCGCCTGCCACATTGCGATGAACGCCGCGATCTTCTTGGTTAGCCCAGAAAATCTTGACCTTGATGTCAGGATTTTGCGCGTACAGCCGTCCTACATAGTAGTGATTGGTGATGCCGACATCGCAGCCGCCGGCGGCGATCGTCTCCAGAATGCGCGTATCGCTATCGATCAGCTGCGGCTTGTTGGCGACCCAACCTTTCACCACTTCTTCCGTCTTCTCCTCGCCCAGCGCCGCGATCATGCTGGCGACGAGCGAGATGGTGTAGACGTGCGTGGCAGGACGCAAGCACAGCCGTCCGCTCCACTTCGGATCGGCGAGCGCCTCGTAGGTTGAGAGTTCGCTCGGATCAACCTTATCAGGATTGTACACGATGGTGCGCAGCCGTTGGCTCAAGCCGAACCAGCGATTCTCAGGGTCGCGCAGCGCTTCAGGCACGTTGGCGCGCAGCACCTCAGAGTCAATCGGCTGGAACAGACCGCGCTCAGCGGCAACCACGAGCGAGCCAGTATCAACCGAGAAGAAGACATCGGCAGGCGTTTGGGCGCCTTCCTGCTCCAGGCGCGTGAGCAACGCTTGTGGCGAGCCTTGCGAGAGCCGCACCTCGATGCCTGTCTCTTGCGTGAACTTGACGAACATCTGCTCCATAGCGCCATAATGCCGCGATGAGTAGACGTTCACGATTTGGCGTCCTTGCGCGGCAGCTGCATTTGCGCCTGCCAAGATCAGCGCTGCCAATAGCGCGAGCGCGATAAAACGACGTAGTGTGGGCATGGTTAACTCCTTCAATCTTGCGGTTCTCAACCGCCTTGCTTCTCATTCAACCGCAATCGTAAAAGCGATTCAGCAGCTGCACAAGGCGTGCGGCTTAAAGCGAAGTTTCACGAGCATAAAACGTGATTTTTTGCACAAGTTAAGGGGACGATGAAGTCTATTTGCGCTTGAGGCAGCGTCGCGCTACCGCAATCGGGCGGAATAGGCTAAACTAGGCGGCATTCGGAAAACATTTTTGAGGATGCAATCCATGCTCAGCACTGTTGAAAAGATCGCCTTCATCCTGTTGGCAGCGGCATCGCTCGTCATTGCTGCGCGCGGCTTCCGCCACATGTGGCTCGTGGTGCGGCGCGGCGGCGACAAGCTGTATCTGGAGCGCTTGCCACAGCGCGCCTTGCGCGCGCTGCGCATCTATCTCTCGCAGCAGACAACGCTCAAGACGCGCCGTTTGGTCAGTCTGCTGCACTTGGGCGTGGTCTG
>DAOTWB010000138.1:0-12432 GCA_034436235.1 Anaerolineae bacterium | reverse complement strand
TCAGGCGTGAAGTCGTACAAGCCGCCTTTATCGAAAGGCTGCGCCAGCCGCCGCTCGACGAGCCGCCAGCTCACCTCGTAACCTTGACCGCTGCGCTCAACGGCTAAGATGGTATCCGTGCGATAGGTTGGGCGAATCTCGGGCAGGTTTGGAATGTCCTCAAGCGTCAGCGGACGAATCTCGATGATTAGCTCGTCAGGCATATGCGGTTCACTTGGTGTACAATCTCGGCGGATAAGCACGATTTTATCTCCAAACGGACTGAGACTCTCTATGCGACCGATGGATTTGAGCTATACCGAGCAAGGGCAAGGCACACCGCTCGTCCTGTTGCACGGCTTTCCTTTCAACGGCAGCCTATGGCAGCATCAGATGCGCAGCTTGAGCGATGCATATCGCGTGATCGCGCCCGATCTGCGCGGCTTCGGACGCAGCGAAGCGGCTGAAGATATTTACGAGATGACCTTGCTCGCGCAAGACGTGCTGCACCTGTTGGACACTTTGGCGATCAAAAAAGCGGTCATCATGGGACACAGCATGGGCGGCTATGTGACTTTGGCGCTCTGGCGTCTGGCGGCAGAGCGCTTCAGCGCGTTTGGGCTGATCGCTTCGCACGTCTGGGCGGATAGCGACGTGCAACGGCAAGGTCGCGAGCAGCTGATCGCGCAAGTGATGGAGCGCGGCGCTGACGCCGTCGTTGAGGCGCTGTTGCCGCGCCTTTTTGCGCCAAAGCTGCGCAAAGACGCGCCGATCGTCAATCAAGCGCGCACGATGATGCTGGCGGCGCGTCCGACCAGCTTGACCAGCGCCTTGCGCGGCATGATGTACCGTCCTGATAGCAGCGATCTGCTGCCGCAGATCGCTGTGCCGACGTTGATCATGTGCGGCGATTCCGATCCAATTGTGCCGCCTGAGCGCGCCGAGCAAATGGCGCGTCTGCTGCCGAACGCGACGCTCGTCACTATTCAGAACGCCGCTCACATGCCGATGCTAGAGCAGCCACAAGCCACAGCCACAGCAATTCGCCATTTTCTCGCCGCTATCCGTCATCCTCACGCTGAGCGCTGACGGGCAAATCGCTGCAGGAAGGATTGCTGGACTGCAGAGAGCATGTAGAAATAGCATGAGAGACGGCGCTCTTGTACGCTCAGCACGGCTTGGCGCAGCGTCTGTCCGTGCCGCATGAAGTAAACATGCAAGAGCGTGCCTGTGCGTCCGACGCCAGCATGACAGTGCAAGTAGACAGGCTTGCCTGCGGCGTGCATCGCGTCAATGTAATCAACAATGGCATCGGCTTGCGCTTCGCTTGGCGCGCTGAAATCTTCAATTGGCGAGTGGTAGAGTTCAATGCCAAGCGACGCGAACAACTCAGCTGTCAGCGATCGCCATGCCGTCAGCGGATGCTCGGTCAGCGAGACGATGGCGCGAATGCCTTCCGCGTGCAGCGCCTCAACGTCAGCTACACTGCAAGGAATGGCGCCTGCAGCCAGTACATTTGGGACGATCCAGTCAATCTTGAACACGGCTAACCTCTCAAACGTGCATAGATATCGCCTGAGCGATGTTTGCCCGGATGATTTTCCAACAGATGCTCTACTGCCGCCGCTGTTGTCCAGCTCGGCAGCATGAAGACGAACGTCTCTCGATAGACAGCGTTGAATTCGTAATTGCCCAGCGCTTGCAAGCGCGCCATGCACGCCGCTGCTGCCGAGAGCAGCTCAGGACTGTACTCAAATGAGAGCGCTGCCACTGGTTGCGAGAGACCTTGTAAGACAGGTAGCTCATAGCCTTCCACGTCTATCTTAATGAACGCAGGCAGACCGTGTTGCGCGATCAGTGTGTCCAATGTGGTGACAGGCACGCGCTGCGTGGCATACCAACGATGATCTTCCCAGCCGGGACGACTCTTCAGGCGCTCGATCCATTCAGGCGAGAAAGAAGAGGTGGCGTTCACATTGCTCAAGTGCAGCTCAAGCTCGCCTGCTTGGGCTGCCACGCCGCCTTGATAAAAAGCTGCACGCGGATGCTTGCCAAAGCGCGCTCTGAGCTGCGCCATACAGTCCGCTTGTGGCTCAATCGCCAGCACGCGCGCGCCAAGCGCCAGGAAAATAGCAGTGCGGTTGCCGACGTTCGCGCCAACATCGAAGACGAGGTCGTTCGGCTTGATGAACTGGCGATAGAAGGCGCGCATCCTGAGCGCCTGCTGCCTTCGCCGATGAATATCCATTGCACGTCGTGCTACGCCATATAAGCCTAGCACTTTTAGCGTGTTTCTAACGCGTTCTCGCATTCGGAAAAGCTGCCTTGTGTGTAAAATCTGACGCACGCTTGAACTTGCCGACCAACCTGCCTAAAGTGCAGTGTAGAGTAATGTCTTTCGCTATTGCTTTGTCAGTGTCAGCAGCTTTAAGGCTTTTAGTCTATTTTCTAGACCGATTATAGCGCGTCATGTCAACTTTAACAATAGCTTTTGACAGCGCTGGAGGCGTTCGCGTGCTAATCGTAGCGCGCAACGCGTTCGCACGCGTTGGACTCAGGGCGCTGCTTGAGAGTCAGGCGAGCGTTATGGTGATCGGAGATAGCGCGCCTGACGCAACTTTACCGCGTCAAGTTGAGCTTTTGCAACCGAACGCGCTGCTCTGGGACTTGGAATGGGAAGCCGATCTTGAGCAATTAGCGCTGCTGAGCGCAGAATTGCCGCCCGTTTTGGCGCTGCTCAACGATTCGGCGTTTGTTTCGGCGGCGTGGGCGAGCGGCGCGCTTGGCTTACTGCCGCGTGATGCGGCGCCGTTGCGCATTGCTGCGGCGCTGATCGCCGTTGCGCAGCGCCTGACCGTGTTCGAGCCTAGTTTGGTAGCCGCGCTGCTGCCTGAGCGCATCCGTCCGCTCGAAGAAGCGCTGACCAATCGCGAGCGCGAGGTGCTGATCTTGCTCAGCGAAGGCTTGACCAATAAAAGCATCGCGCTGCGGTTAGGCATCAGCGAGAATACTGTCAAGTTTCACGTGAACGCCATCATGAGCAAGCTGGGCGCGCAAAGTCGCACTGAGGCTGTGGTGCGCGCCGCGCGGCTCGGCTTGATCGCACTTTGAATTTGCCGCTTGCCATTTTTCTGAACTCAGGCGTATAATTCAATTATACCGATTAATTTGATTGATCAGATGATTGGCGCAGTGCGATGACACATCGGCTTGACTCAGCGCTGCTGAACTATATTGTGGAGCAGAATTTTCAGCCCGGCGCGCAGCTGCCTTCGCTGAACGAGCTGAGCGCGCAGTTGAACATCAATGTGGGCAAACTGCGCGAGCAGTTGGAAGTGGCGCGCGCGCTTGGTCTAGTGGATGTGCGACCGCGCACAGGCATTCGCTTCCGCGAGTACGATTTTCTGCCTGCGCTGCGCTTGAGCCTGCTCTTCGCGCTGGCGCTCGATAAGACCTACTTCATCGCCTTCACTGAGCTGCGCAATCACCTTGAGGTGGCGTTCTGGCACGAGGCAGTGGCGCGCCTGACCGATGCCGATAAAGCGGCGCTTGGCGAGCTGTGTCGGCAGGCGTGGCAAAAGCTGAACAATCAGCCGTTCATCCAAATTCCGCACCAAGAGCATCGCAAGTTTCATATGGGCATCTTCGCTCATCTGGGCAATCCTTTCGTCAAAGGCTTGCTGGAAGCGTACTGGGAAGCCTACGAGGCAGTTGAGTTGAACACTTATGCAGATTTAGCCTATTGGCAGGAGGCATGGACTTATCACGAAAAGATTTTGAATCACATCCTAGAAAACAACCCTGAGGCAGCGCTGCAGGCTTTTATCGAGCATACGCAGCTGCTGCGCCATCGCAACGGCGCAAGCGCGCCTGAGAACGCTTTTTTCCGTCAGCCAACACCGCCTGAAGGATGAGATAAGGTTAAGGAGAATCACGCTCACTATGTGTGCAGTTGAACTGACCACCGACAAGCGCGCTGAAACAGGCGTGCTGATCAACGACTTCGCCATTGTCGCGGCTACCGTCAACGGCTCGGGCAGCCAGACCGCTAACAACACGCTCGTGCGCGCGCTGTTCAAGATGGGCATCCCTGTCAATGGCAAGAATTTGTTCCCGTCAAACATCTACGGTCTGCCGACGTGGTATACCATCCGCCTGAGCAAAGATGGCTACATCGCGCGCCGTCCTGACTACCACGTGCTGGTCGCCATGAATCCGAAGACGCAAGCCGAAGATATCGAGAAATTGGCGAGCGGCGGCGTGTGCATTCATCCCGAAGAATGGAAGCTCAAGCCGACGCGCAGCGATATCACCTACATTCCGATGCCCGTCCGCGAGATGGTGAAAGAGAGCGGCGCCGCGCCTGCTCTGAAGGAATACGTCGCCAACATGGTCTACGTTGGCGCCATTGCAGAGCTGCTCGGCATCGATCTGTTGGAGATCAAGAGCGCGCTCTCATACTTCTTGAAAGGCAAGGCGAAAGCCGTCGATTTGAACTATTTCCTCGTTGAGCGCGCCGCGGCGCACGTCCGTGAGCGCTTCGCCGATGCGCCGCGCAACTTCCGCGCCGAGCGCATGGATGCTACACGAGGCAAAGTGCTGATCGAAGGCAACTCAGCGGCGGCACTTGGCGCGATCTTCGGCGGCGTCAGCGTAGCAGCTTGGTATCCGATCACGCCTTCCACCAGCATGATTGACGCGCTGATGGACTACGCCAAAGAGCTGCGCGTTGAGCCTGATGGTAAGACGACGCTCGCCATTGTGCAGGCGGAAGACGAACTGGCGGCGGCAGGCATCATCATCGGCGCCGGCTGGATGGGCGCACGCTCATTGACGGCGACTTCAGGTCCAGGCATCTCGCTCATGGCAGAGTTCAGCGGCTTGGCGTACTTCGCCGAAGTGCCATGCGTGATCTGGGACATTCAGCGCATGGGACCAAGCACAGGCTTGCCGACGCGCACTTCGCAAGGCGACGTGCTGAAAGCATACTACCTGAGTCACGGCGATACGCGCCATGTGGTGCTTCTGCCTGCCAACATGAAGGAATGCTTCGAATTCGGCTGGCGCGCGCACGACCTCGCCGACCGTCTCCAGACGCCGATCTTCGTCCTGAGCGACCTCGACTTGGGCATGAACTTGTGGATGACCGATCCATTCGATTATCCCGACCAGCCGATGGATCGCGGCAAGGTCATCTCTTACGAAGACCTTGAGAAATTCGGCACGTGGGGACGCTACAAGGATGTAGACGGCGACGGCATCGGCTATCGCTCGTTGCCTGGTCAAGGACCTGCCTACTTTGCGCGCGGCACAGGTCACACAGAGTATGCTACCTACAGCGAGCGTCCTGACGATTGGCAGAAGAACCTTGAACGACTCGCACGTAAGCACGCGACTGCGCGCCGCCTTGTGCCACAGCCGATCAGCCATATTGAAGATGGCGCAGCGTGCGGCATCATCGCTTACGGCTCAACCGATGCGCCGATCGCTGAAGCGCGCGACCTGCTGAAAGCCGCTAACCTGACCACGAGCTATCATCGCGTGCGTGCATTGCCGTTCAGCGAGGCGACTCACGAGTTCATCGGCTTGTATGAGCGCATTTACGTGGTTGAGAACAATTATCTCGGGCAGATGGCGCAGCTGCTCAAGATGGAATATCCCGACTTCGCCAATCGTATCATCTCGGTCAGCCATTGCGATGGTCTGCCGCTCACTGCACGCTGGATCGCCGATTCGATCCTAGAGAAGGAACAGAAGTAGCCATGACTGCTCGTACTGCTAAAACCAACGCGCTCGGTCTGGAGAAGACCGCTTACAAAGGCGCAGAATCGACCTTGTGCAACGGCTGCGGTCACGACTCGATCTCAGCCAAGATCATTGACGCCTGCTGGGAACTCGGCTTGGATCAGCGCTATATCTTCAAGCTGAGCGGCATCGGCTGCTCTAGCAAGACGCCTGCTTACTTCTTAGGACTCTCGCATTCGTTCAACACAGTGCATGGACGTATGCCGTCGGTCGCCACAGGCGCCACATTGGCGAACCGCAACCTGATCTGCATCGGCGTGAGCGGCGACGGCGACACAGGCAGCATCGGACTCGGGCAGTTCAAGCATCTGTTGCGCCGCAACGTGCCGATGGTCTACATTGTGGAGAACAACGGCGTATACGGCTTGACCAAAGGACAGTTCAGCGCCACTGCTGACGAGAATCAGCGCCAGAAGTACTACGGCGTGAATTATTTCCCGCCGATTGACCTGTGCCTTGAGGCAATCGTGGCAGATTGCACGTTTGTGGCGCGCTCATTCAGCGGCGATCCACAACAATGCCGTGAGCTGATCAAAGCGGCGCTCTCGCATAAAGGCACAGCGCTGATCGACATCATCAGTCCGTGCGTCACCTTCAACGATACGCCTGAGTCCACTAAAAGCTATGCCTACGGCAAAGCGCACAACATCGAGCTGCAGCAGATCGAGCATATTCCGCCCGGCTTGGTCGTCCAGCGCCAAGAGATCACCATCCCTGACTACGCTGAAGGCGAGACCATCGCTGTGACCTTGCACGACGGCTCGCAGATTCTGCTGAAGAAGACCGACAACTCGCACGATCCGCGCGATAGGCAGGCTGCGATCCGCTTGCTTGAGCAAGCCAAAGCCGAGCAGAAGTTCATCACAGGCTTGATCTACATCGCCGAGCCGCGCCCGACGCTTGGCGAGCTGGAGCGCATCGCCGATACGCCGCTCGCCGAGCTGCCTGAAGAGCGCTTGCGTCCGAGCCGCGAAGCGCTGGCGAAGGTCATGGCGAGCTTGAGCTGAGCAACTATCAGGAGCGCCGAAAAAGCGCTCCTGAGCTAGGATTCGCGCTATGCAGATCGATCCTGTAGCCCTGCTGTGCGGCTTGGTAGAAATCTACAGCCCTTCGCACCAAGAGCGCCGTGCGAGCGAATACCTTGCTGCACAGATGCAGGCGGCAGGCTTCGATAACGCTTTTGTGGACGCCGCTGATAACGCTGTCGGCGTCCTCGGCGATGGTCCGCGCGAGTGTATCCTGCTCGGTCACATTGACACTGTCTCTGGCTACATTCCGCCACGCCTTGAAGACGGCAAGCTCTACGGACGCGGCTCAGTGGACGCCAAAGGTCCGTTGGCAGCCTTCGCCAGCGCGGCAGCTATCGCAGGCAGGCAGCATGGCTGGCGCATCATCGTGATCGGCGCCACAGAAGAAGAAGCGGTCACATCCAAAGGTGCGCGGCACGCGCTGACCGTCTACAAGCCGTCGCTCGTCGTCATTGGCGAGCCGAGTCGTTGGGATCGCATCACGCTTGGCTACAAAGGACGCATGTTGCTGGACTATCGCTTCACGCAGCCGATCAGCCACACGGCGCGCCCTGAGCCTAACGCGCTTGAGACCGCCGTCACCTTCTGGAACGCCGTCCGCGCTGATGTGGCGTCCTTCAACGAAGGTCGCGAGCGAGCTTTCGATCAGCTCTTCAGCACCTTGCGGCACATTCACAGCGAAGATGACGGCTTCCATGAGACATCCTACATGACGCTCAGCTTCCGCTTGCCGCCCGATCTAACGCCTGATCAGCTCAAAGTGCGTCTGAGCATCTACGCCAACGGCGCGCAGCTGAGCTATCGCGGCGAGGAATTCACGTATCGCGCTGAGAAGAATTCGCCGCTCGTGCGCGCCTTCAACAACGCCATACGCGATGAAGGCGGCAAGCCTGGCTTTGTCTACAAGACAGGCACATCTGATATGAACATCGTCGGTCCTGTTTGGCAGTGTCCGATCGTCGCTTATGGGCCGGGCGATTCGGCGCTTGACCACACGCCGAACGAGCATATCGAGATCGCGGAATACGAGCGCGCCGTGCGCGTCCTTGTGCGCGTGCTGCAGAGCTTAGGCGAGTGCTAGTCGCCGTAGCGCACGCGCAGCAGCGCCATTTTTTGGCGGAAAGCAGCCTGCACAGGCAGCACTATGTGGAAAACGCTGCCCTTGAAGCTCACCTCGTCGTGACCTTCGCTCTCTACCCAAATCTGACCGCCGTGAGCAAGCACGGCGCCGCGCGCAATCGCCAAGCCTAAGCCAGGTCCGCCTGCTTTGAACGCCGTCTTGCCGCTAGAGTGCAGCTGCACATCGCCCAGACGGTAGAACTTCTCGAAGATCAGCGAGTGATACTCAGGATCGATGCCGATGCCTGTATCGGCGATCTGGACGTGCGCGACGCGCTCCAAGATCGGATGATCTTCATAGCGCAAGGTGATGCGGATCGTGCCGCCATCGGGCGTGTATTTGATGGCGTTCATCAGGATGTGCGAGAAAGCTTTGCTCAGCAAGCCGGGATCAGCTTCGATGTAGATGCCGCTGTCGCCTTCGTTCTGCGCCAAGTCCATCTGAAGCGTCAAGCGGCGTTGTTTGAGCGCGTCTCTGAACTGCATCTCAGCGCCGCGCAGCACTAATGGCAACGAAACAGACACGGCTGCCACTGAGACCTGCGCAAGGTCAATGCGTTGCACATCCAGCATGTTGTTGACGATCTCGTGCAGGCGCTGACTGCCATTGACGATGCCTTCGATCATCTCGCGCAGGACAGGATTCTCGCGCACAGCTGGATCGGTCAGCATCATGCTGGCGTAGCCGCGCATGATGGTGAGCGGCGTGCGCAGCTCGTGTGCCGTCACTTCGATGAAGTCTAGCTTAGCGCGGTCGAGCTTTTCGAGAGTCTGGAAAGCTTTGCGCAATTCCTCAAGCGTCATGCGATCGTTTTGGCGCAGCCGCTCAAAGGTTTGGCGCACCATCTGCATGGCGAGGTCAGCGTTGCGCTCTAAGATCGTGCGGAAGACGTCCTGATCGATTTCTAGGACAGTCGTCTCAGTTGTGGTGGTGACCGTCGCTGAGCGCGGCGCATCGGAGATGATCGCCATCTCGCCGAAGTAATCGCCGCTGCCGGCGCGCCGCAACACTAAGTGACTGTCCTCAACTGTGTCGAAGCGCTTGGTGATGACCACTTCGCCTTCGCAGATCAGATACAGCACTTTTTCGTAAGCGCCTTCGCGACACAGGACTGTATCAGGCGGATAGGTCGCCTGCCGCGCCAGCTGCGCCAGTTGCGCCAGTTCCTCTGGACTTTGAATGCCCGGAAAAGTTTGTCGCAAGAGTTCAAGCGGTTCAATAGCCATGCCTGCGCCTCACCTGTTCGCTGCTTATGCGATCATTGTAATCTGATTCGACGGACAAAAGCCGATTGGTTTCATGAGAGGCAGTTAGAATTGCGTTCGAGCGCGCCGATCAAGGCAACTTACCTTCGGCAGCCGCCACGACGTTGTGCGTGCCTTCTAAATGCGGAATGACCGAGAGCTGGAATGGCAGCCGCTGCTTAGGCGGTAAGATTTGCTCAGGCGGCAGGCGCAGGTGACGGAAGCCTGTCACTTGTCCCAGCTCATCGTAGAGCGTCGCCACAAGGCTCAGGTGATCGACTGCCTGCTCGCCGTGATTGCGCACCTCGCCGCTCAGCACATACCGTCCTTCTGTGAAGGTGCTGTGCAGGCTTTCCACAGTCAAGTGTGGCAAGGTCTGCGTATTGCGCGAAGCGCAAGCGATCTCTGCCACGGCGCCGCGGTAAGCTGAAGGCATCTGATCGAACTGCGCGCCGTAAGGCGTGCTTTCATTGGGCAGCAGATAACTGCGCGCTGTGGTCACTTCGCGCACAGCGAGCGCGTTACCTGCTTCATCCACAAGATAGACGCGCACGACCAATTGGCTGATCGGCTCGCCGAGCGGATTATGCAGGCTGCCTAGACACAACAGGCTGCCAACTGGAGTCTCTTGGCAGCTCGGCATGTTCACCGAGAGCGGCAACGGCGTCGGCACCAGGGTGAGCGCGATCAGCGTGGCAGGATTGAAGGTTGGCGTGCGGCGCAAGCGCGGCGTTGGCGTCGGCGTGGCAGTCGGCACACTTGTCCACTTCAGCAGGGCGAGCGTCGCCGTTTGCGCAGTTGCATTGTTGGTATTGCTCTGACTGCAACTTGCCACAAGGACGCCTAGACAACACCACAGCCAGACCAGCTGCTGGTTTCCGCGCACGCTCAAGCCCTCGATTCTTGTCTTAAATTGCTCAAGGGCAATTATAGCTTTTTTCATCTTGCACGTTGGATGTTCAGGCTGATGCCGACTCGAGCGCTAAGATGCGCTCGCGCAGTAGATCGGGCATAGGCGCTTTGGTGAGCGCCTTGTAGTCATACATCACGACCAGACCGCTGCCTTCGGCTGCTACTTTCGCCAGCTTGTGGCTGACCACGCAATAATCCATCGTGAAGCGATCTGCCTCAAGGCTGTGCGCGCGCACACCAACTGAAAGCGTATCAGGATAGGTGAGCGGCGCGCGAAAACGACACTGCAGCGACGCGACAATTGGACCGATGCCGATCTCTTGCATGTAGGCGAGCATTTGAATGCGCTCGAAGTACGCGATGCGCGCGCTCTCGAAGTAACGGAAGTAGACGACGTTGTTCACATGCCCGAAGGCGTCCATCTCGCCCCATGCCACAGTGATCGGAATGACCACTGAGAAACCGTCTAACAATTGTTCCATGACGCTCCTTGTGATACAGCTGCCGTGCCTCGCGCTCTGCAAAGCACAGCAGCCACGATACGCTAATCGCCCATTTCAGCGCTGGCTTCGCCGCTTGGCTGCTTGCCTTGCTCAAGACCGGCGATGGGCAGCACAAAGCTGAACGTCGAGCCGACGCCGACCTCGCTCTCCACCCACATGCGTCCGCCCTGCTTCTCGATCAACTTGCGCGAGATCGGCAAGCCCAAGCCCGTGCCTTCATACTGGCGCGCGGCGTTGTTATCCACTTGCTGGAACGGCTCGAAGATGACATCGAGCTTATCGCGCGGAATGCCGATGCCAGTATCGGTCACTGAGACCTGCACCATCGGCACGCCGTCCAGCTCGACGCGGAAGCAGGCGATGGTGATGCTGCCTTGCGACGTGAACTTCACCGCGTTTGAGACAAGGTTCAGCAAGGCTTGCCGCGTGCGGAATTCATCGCCGCGCACATTCGGCAGGTCAGGCTCGATCTCCTGATAGAGCCGCACAGGTTTATCTTTCAGCAAGCCGACCGCCGTCGAAGCAACGCCTTTCACCACCTCTTGCAAGGCGAACGGCGCAATTGAGAATTCCATGCGATCAGCCTCGATCTTCGCCTGATCGAGGATGTCGTTGACCAAGCCGAGCAGATGCTTGCCGCTCTCATAGATTGTGGTCAGGTCTTGCTGCTGCATCTCGGTCAGCGGACCGTCAATGCCTTTCAAGATCACGCGCGAGAAGCCGATGATCGAGTTGAGCGGCGTGCGCAGCTCGTGCGACATGTTGGCGAGGAACTGGCTCTTGACGCGGTCGAGTTCCATCAGGCGCAGGTTGGCAGCACGCACCTCGCGCAGCAGCCGCGCATTTTGGATGGTAGCGCTCAGCGACGAGCCGAGCGTCTGCGTCAGGCGCAGCTCGTTATCGGTGAAGCCATTCAGCGCTTCTTTCACTGCGCCGAGCGCGCCGACAAAGTTATCGCCGGCATAGAGCGGCACGAGCAGCAACGAGCCGCTCTCAGGCAAGAAGCCGCGCAACGCCTGCACTGAGCGCACTGAGCCAAGCGCGCCTGTCGCGCCTGTGCGTCCGAAGCGCTGCGCAGCGGCGAGATCGTTGACCAGAAGCGGCTCGTGCGCTTGCGCAAATTCTTTGAAGAACGGCTGAGCGAACTCGTAGTAGGGCGGAATGATCAGCGTTTTGCCGCTCAGCACGGCGCTGTACGGCACAAGGCGCGTGCCGCTATCATCGAAGAGCAGGATAGTAGCGGCGAGCGCGTTCAACTTATCGCGCAGCAGCTCAGCGATCTCGCGCAGACGCTCGGTCTGCACTTCGGTCTCGGCGAAGGCAGTCGTCGCGGCGCGCGTCGCATCGAATAGGAAGCGCATTTCCTCAGCGCGGCGCACTGAGGAAGCGAACAGCTCAGCGTTATCAATGGCGATGGCGATCTGACCTGCCAGCGTTGAGAGAATTGCCACGTCGTCTTGCGTGAAAGCGCCGGCAGTATTGCTCTGCACGTCCAGCGCGCCAAGGATCATGTCGCGCGCGATCAGCGGCAACGCCATCTCAGCGCGCGTATCGGGCAGATCAGGATTCGGTCTGTGAACAGCGCGCGGATCGGTCGTGTCGCTCACGATCTGCGGCACGCCGGTCGCCGTCACCTGACCGATCACTGAGCGCGAGCCGACAGGCAAGCCGTGTCCGCGCGCCAGAAGGCGCTTGCCGGCTTCGCCTGTTGAAGAGACTACGCGCGCAAACTTGCCGCCATCATCAATGCGGAAAATTTGCACGTGATCGAAGCCGAAACGCTCTTTGACTTGATTCACGATCAAATCGAAGAGTTCATCAAGGCGCAAGGTGCTGGCGGC
>DAOTWB010000137.1:0-23652 GCA_034436235.1 Anaerolineae bacterium | reverse complement strand
GATCTCAGCACGGAAGTCTTCACCGATCTGACCTTCGCCAGCGAGCTGGTCAATGGCGTGCCAAGCGGCATTATCGGCGTCACCTTTCCGAATACGATCACTGATCTGTACGCTATTTTCAATTGGCGCGATATCGCACCGGGCACGCCGTTCACATGGCGCTGGACTGTGGACAACAATCCGCTTTTCGAAGTCACGCAGCCTTGGACGAATCCGACCACAGGCAGCGGCGCGTGGTTGCGCTTACGTCCAAATCGTCTATTGCCTGAAGGTTCGTACAAAATCGAGCTGCTGATCGGCGGCGTGATCAAGGCGAGCGCCACGGCGCGCGTCGGCATCGGTCAATTGCCGATTCGCTTGTTCGTGCGCGCTGAAGGCGTCTTGGTGCAAGGGCAGATCGTGGACGCTGAGACCAATACAGGCATCGCAGGCGTGACCGTCATCTTTCTCAAGCCGCTGTTCGATGTGGCAGATTTCACGTGGCAGATGAGCGAGGTCTACGATATCGCGTTCACTGATCTGAGCGGACGCTTTGCGCTCTCGCGCTTGTTGGCGCGTGGCGAGCGCTATAGCATCATCGTCTCAGCGCAAGGCTATTTGCCTATCACAACAGATGGTTTCCGCATTCTGCGCGATGAGGTCGGTCCGATTGAGCTGCGCCTTGAACTGAATCGCGATTGACGCTCAAAAATACTCTATCAAATTACTATCTGACTTCTCGCGCAACCTGTGCCGCACTTCTGCGGTAATTCTACTGATCTAACCAAAAAATATGCGCATGGCTAAAGCTGCGCAGAAAGCAATAAGTGGCTATCATATATTTTGCCTTTTGACATCAGCGCGATTATCGCGGCGATGTGTTGGAAATTGAGCGTAGCGATCAGCACTCAAGGCAATGCATATGATTCAGCGGCAAGGCACAACGTACACAGTCTTCGCAATTTTTCTCGATCTGCTTTGTACTATCGCTGCACTGTACCTAGCAGGCGCGCTGCGCGCTACGTTGCCGCTCGGCGCTTTCATGCCAAGCGAGGCAATTTTATCGCCCGGTTTGATCATCTTGACGCTCGCCATTTGGTTCGCCATCTTCCTGATGCTCAGCGTCTACGATCCACGCCGCACTATCCGCCTATCCGATGAAGTGCGGCGCGTGCTTGCCGCCAGCTTCTTCGCGCTGCTAGTGCTGGCAGGCGCCTTGTATTTCACTGATCGCGAAGTATCGCGTCTGATGGTGATCTACATTGCGCTGCTGAACACGGCACTACGCGTGGCATGGCGTGCGATGGCGCATCCTTTTTTCGCAGGGCGGCGGCGCGCGCGCCGTGTCTTGATCGTAGGCAGTGGCGCGCTGGCAGAGCAGATCATTGAGATGCTGCAAGAGTACGCTTGGGCAGGCATACGCATTGTCGGCTTTTTGGAAGAGAATGTAGCAGCCTTGCGCGATCTGCCGCGCTTGGGCAGGCTCACAGATGCAGCGCATGTGGTGAGGCAACACAGCATTGATGAGGTGATCATCGCGCTGTCTCATCGCGACTACGAATGCTTGACTGCGCTCGTCTTAGAGCTGCAGCGTTTGCCTGTGCAGGTGCGCATCGCGCCTGACTATTTGAACTTAGTCCTGTATCGCGCGACGGTTGAAGAATTCGGCGGCGTGCCGCTGATCAACTTGCGCGATCCTGCGCTGAACGTCTATCAGCGCGTGATGAAGCGCGCCTTTGACCTGAGTCTTGGCGCAGCGCTGTTGCTGTTGAGCGCGCCGCTCTGGGCAATCATCTGGCTTGCCATTCGGCTTGACTCGAAAGGCGCGGCGATCTTCAAACAAGAGCGGATCGGCGAGAACGGCAAGCCGTTCATCATGTACAAATTCCGCACGATGACTGAAGACGCCGAAGCACGGCAAGCCGAAGTCTTGCGCCATGATGAACAAGGCAACCTGATCCACAAAACGGCTGACGATCCGCGCGTAACGCGCGTCGGTCGCTTTTTGCGGCGCACCAGCCTCGATGAGCTGCCGAATCTGATCAATGTCTTGCGCGGCGAGATGAGCTTGGTCGGGCCGCGTCCTGAAGTGGCGTGGATGATGGATAAGTACGCGCCATGGCAGCTCAAGCGCTTTGCCGTGCCGCAAGGCATGACAGGCTGGTGGCAAATCAACGGACGCAGCAACAAGCCGATGCATTTGCACACTGAAGATGACCTATATTACATCCAGAATTACTCAATTTTGCTCGATCTGATCATCCTCTGGCGGACGCTTTTCGTGGTATTGCGCGGCAAGGGCGCCTTTTGAGTGCAACCAATTTTCCTAGGCATAGACTTGGCGTGGTCGGCGCGCAATGCCAGCGGACTGGCAGTCTTGTCGTTGAGCGATGGCTGCGCGCATTTGGCAGAGTCGCCGTGTTTGGCGCGAACTGAT
Organism: Anaerolineae bacterium; assembly: GCA_034436235.1. Taxonomy (GTDB): domain Bacteria; phylum Chloroflexota; class Anaerolineae; order Aggregatilineales; family UBA2796; genus CP2-2F. The sequence goes on along the minus strand of DAOTWB010000137.1, from coordinate 21,236 downwards.
GCAGAGATCATGGCGCTTGTGCGGCGCTACGCCGATGGTATGCCGCTGATTGTGGCGATTGACGCGCCGCTGCACGTGCCAAATATCACAGGCAAACGACTTGGTGATGCGCTGATCAGCAAGGTCTTCGGCAAATATGGCGCAGGCGCACATCCTGCCAATCGAACGTTGCTGAGCAAGTACAACGGCGGCGTCTTGCGCGGCGAGCAGCTGATCGCGCAGCTGGCGGCGCTGGACATTCAGCACACGCCATATCTGGTCGCGCAGCAAGCCGTGCGCTGCGCTTTTGAAGTCTATCCACACGCCGCTATGATCGGTCTGTTCGCCTTGCCGCGCGCGCTGCGCTACAAACGTAAAGGCGGACTGAGCCGCGCCGATCAAGAGATGGCATGGCAACAATATGCACGTCACTTGCGCGCGCTCGTCGCTGCCACGCCGTCACTCAGGCTGCCTGAGCTGCTTTTGGAAGTGACATGGTGCAAAGCTGAGGAAGACAAGCGCGATGCATTGCTGTGCGCATACATCGCGCTGCATTATTGGTGGCACGGCTCAGCATTTTGGCAGGTCTACGGCACGCCTGAGGCAGGCTACATCGTCGCGCCGCGCCTTGCCTAGCCTTCAGCGATGGCGCGCGCGAGCGTGAGCAAGGTCTGCTCGACCATCTCAAGGCGCACTTGCTCCTGATCTTCCCACCACTGATAGTCCTGATGACGCGCTTGATAGTCTTCCAGAAGCGCCGTCACTGATTCAGGGCTGGCGCCGCCCAGACCGCGCCGCGATTCGACGATAGCCATCGGCGCCTGCGCTTGGCGAACATCTGCCTCAGGCAATTGCAGCGCGCGACCGAGCAGCGCTTGCGCAGCTTGATCGAGTGCAGCGCTCGTGAGCGGCTGATTGCTTGGCTGCCCTGCTTCAAGCGCGGCGCGCACTGCGTAGCCGATCACGCGATGCGCTGTGCGCGGATCGAGATCGGCAGCTTCGCTCAGATAGTCGCCTAGATCGGTGGCGCCGCTGAAACCTTCGGCTGCGCGCTCAGCCATGCGCGCAGTGTGCCACTCAGCGCGCTCTAGGGCGCCCGCCAACAAGCGCACTGTGCGTGTAGCGCGCTCCAGCGCGCGCGGCAGCTCACCATAGGCGAAAATGCGGTTGTCAGGTTGCCCTGAAGGCGTTTGATTGGTAGCGATCACAGCGTACAGTGCAGCGCCGCTGGCGCGCGCCGCGCCGCGCACGTAGGCGAGGCTGTACGGATTTTTCTTCTGCGGCATGATGACGCTAGTGCGCGAGTGCGCATCGGCGAGCGTCAGATAGCCGAATTCCTCAGTAGCGAAGATATACAGGTCTTCGGCAAGACGGTCGAGCGTGGTCATCAGGATGACGACATCGGCTGCCACTTCAATCGCCACATCAGCTTGCCACATCGCGTCGCGCGTGTGCGCAGCGACGCCTTCAAAGCCGAGCAGCTCAGCGGCGCGCGCGCGATCTAGCGGCAGGCGCGAGCCGTTCACGCTGCCGCCGCCAACAGGCGATTGATTCAAGCGCGTGTATGCAGCGCGCAAGCGCTCAGCATCGCGCAGCAACGGCGCGACAAAAGTGAGCAGATAATGCGCGAGCGTGGTCGGATGTGCTTTCTGCAGATAGGTGTAATCAGGCATTAGCGTGGTGCGATGCTGCGCGGCGAGCTGCAAAAGAATCTTGATAAGCGCGGCGTGCGCTTCGATCAAGCGCAGCAAGTGCGCGCGCGTCGTGATCAGATAGCCGACCGTCGAAGATTCGCGGCGAGCGCGTCCTAGCCGCAGCCAGCCGTCAGCGCCGCTCTCAGGGGCGCGCTCGCGAAGCGCCTGCTCGCGATTGGTGTAGACGTCGCCGTAGATAGGATCGAAGGGAAACTGCTCAGCAGGAATTTGATGCAGCTCCAACAAGCCGCGCATGAGCGGCTGACGCGCATGGCGTGGAATCAAGCCACACTCGCACAGCATGACGCAATAGGCGAGATCGGCGAGGCTCATGCCGCGATACAGCAAGACACCATCGGCAACTTCATGCGCAAAAGCTGAGGCGAGCAGCTCATCGGCAGGTTGTTCCTTCAGCCGTGAGCCGTAGCCCATGTGTCCTGCTTGCGCGGCGCGTTGTTTATGTTCGCTCATGGCGTTTTCTCCTCAAGCTAACTCAGACTAAAAAGTCAGCGAGCGCAAAAAGGCATCGAAGTAGTGCTTGTGCTTCTCAAAAACATCCGCTTTTGCTTCATAGGTGATCACTACAGCCTGTCCTGTGCGCAACACGACCAAGTCTAGCGCACGGACTGTGATCGGCTCTGCTTGTAAGAACGGATTTGGATCGATGTAAGCGTAAGCGTAAATCATCTGCTGTCCGCGCTGACCGCCGGGCAGGACAGTTGGCGTGCGGCTGAGCGAGCGGTAGGCAGGCAGCCGCGCTGCGCGATCTATATCCAACAGATCGAGGATATCAGCAGGGCGCGCGCCGCTGCCAATCGGAATCAGTTGCAAGCGAATAGTGGTCTTGAAAGGCAGCGCAGCAGGGTCTTGCGCGCGCAGCACAAAGCGACTGCCGCCTTCGTCCAAGAGCCAACGCGCAGGATAGCGCGCGCTGATGCCTGCCTCGCGATTGACGAAAGGAAAGGTCGCGCTGATGATGCTCTCGCGATAGACGAAGCCATAGGTAATTGCGGCGAGCGCGGCGATGATCACTAGATAATTCGCCAGACGTTGCCGCAAGCTGAGCGGCGCATCGTCCAGACGCATCAGCGCACCTCGCCTGCGCGCAATGCCTCGCGTTCGTCCGCTGCGCGCACCAGAAAACTCAACGCGCTGAATAGGACGACGACCAAAAAGACTGCCATGCCTAGTCCGTAAATGGCGTTATTGGCAGTGGACGTGCGCGAGATGCCTGAGACGATCAGTCCTGCGCGGATCACGATGGAGAGCGCGTTGAACAGCGCGGCGATCAGCACGCCGAGCAACGGCGTCAGCACAAAGACGGTCGGTTTGCGCAGCTCATACAACACAAAGCCGATGATCGGACTGATGGCGATTTGCGCAAGCGCGATCTCGGTCATGCGCAGCGCAGCAGAAGCTAGACTCAGCGTGTTGGTCAGCGCAAAATGGATGTTGAGCGCGGTCGCAAAGCCGACAGCAGCCGCCATTGCGTAAGCGACAGCATCGAGGCGCGTGTTGAAATCGGTGCGCCAGACGCTGTAGCGCAGCACGGCGTATTTCAAAAACGCATGCACCATGCCGACGGTCAGCGTGTAGCCGATGATGCGATTCAAGCCGCTGGCGGTGCTGAGCCATTCCTCAGCCGCAAAGATCGAAGTGAGCGGCACGGCGACGCCGCTCGCAGCCAAACCGCCTAACGCCAGCACAGCGAGCAAGTTGCGGCGCGGCTGGAGCGCACGGCGCTCGGCTGTGTAAGAAATACTGAGCCATAGGCTGAGCGGCAGCAAGGCGTAGGCGAAGCTGAGCGCACGCTCTAGATCGGCGGGCAAGCGCAGCGCTATGAGGCGCGTGCCGAAGGCGAGCGCTGCCGCGATTGCTAGAAGCAGAAGTGCCTCTAGCCATGCTGTGCGCCACACGCGCCGATATGGATAGCGCTCGCTCTCTTCGCGTTGCGGCGTCAGCAGATACGGTCGAGATGTCACAACGTACCTCAATCGCTATAATGCGCATTATTCTGGCACGCGCGAGGCGTCTTTTCAAGCCTCATCAACGCTGCAGAGCCTGACAAGGCGTTGATCTTTCTGAAGATTTTGTGAAGTTCCGCCGCCTGTTAAAGATTGTGGTAAACTACTTGCAGTGAGTGGTCATCATTCATCGGAGCGTGTGGCATGACCGACGAAAGGCTTGTACGAATAGTCTGCATTGAGGACGATCCCAAGACGATTGACTTGGTCAAGCTGATCTTGCGGCGCGAAGGTTTTGAAGTGATAGGCGTGACTAACGGACGCGATGGCTTGGCGGCTATCGAACAAGCCCGACCGCAGCTCGTCCTGCTGGATTTGATGATGCCCGACATGGACGGCTGGGAAGTCTATCAGGCGATGCGCGCTCACGAGAGCATGAAGCACATCCCTGTGATCGTATTGACGGCAAAGGCGCAGAGCATTGATAAAGTGCTTGGCTTGCACATCGCCAAAGTGAATGACTACATCACCAAGCCGTTCAGCCCTGCCGAGCTTGTTCAGAGCGTGCGCAAGGTGCTGGACGAAGCTACTTCTACCACATAGCAGGACGCCCTGATCAACGCTGATCAGAGCGTCTCTCTGACTATGCCTCAAAGCGCGCGAGATCGGCGTAGAGCGACTTCAGGGCAGGATAGGTGGCGCGGAAAATCGGATAGAGCCGCTCGTAGTCAGCCACGCCTGCCGGATCAGGCGCAATGGTCATCTCCTTGCGCACCAACTGACGACAAGCCGTTGGCACGTCAGGATAAGCACCTGCGCCGACAGCCGCCAAGATCGCAGCGCCAAAAGCTGCGCCTTCGTGCGTGTTGACCGTATAGAGCGGAATGCCCATGATATCGGCGCTCAGTTGCCGCCAAACAGGACTGTTCGCTGCGCCGCCGCCGATCACTGCCTCGCTCGGCTGCACGCCTTGACCGCGCAATAGCTCCAAGTTATCGCGCATGCCGAAAGCGACGCCTTCCATCACAGCGCGCGCCATGTGCGCAATGCCATGCCGCAAGGTCAAGCCGACAAATGCGCCGCGCGCCAATGGATCAGGATGTGGATTGCGTTCGCCTGTCAAGTACGGCGCAAAAATCAAGCCGAGCGAGCCGCGCGGCACGCGCTCCACGCGCTGATTGAGTTCATCGTAGCTCATGGTCGGCGTCAGCTCGTCGTGCAGCCAGCGCAGACCGCCTGCCGCGCTCAGCATCACGCCCATGTAGAACCACGTGCCTGGCACCGCCGCGCAGAAATGATGCAGCAAGCCGTCAGGTTGCGGATTGTAGCTCTCGCTGCTGGCGAAAGCCACGCCCGACGTGCCAACCGTCAGCGAGACCTGATCGCGCCCGACGATGCCGCTGCCGACGCCTGCCGCCGGCTGATCGCCTGCGCCGCCGACAATTGGCGTGCCAACGCGCAAGCCCGTCTCAGCTGCCGCCGCCTCGCTCACATGAGCGCACACCTCAGGCGATTCGCACAGCTCGGGCAGCCAAGCGCGTGGAATATCGAAGGCTGCCAACATCTCATCCGACCATGTCCGCTTGGCGATCTCCATCAAGCCGAAACCTGAGCCATCTGCCACATCTGCCACGTAAGCGCCGCTCAAGCGATAGCGCACGTAGTCCTTCGGCAGCAGTACATGACCGATCTGCTTGTAGATTTCAGGCTCATGCTCGCGCAGCCACATGATCTTCGGCGCTGTGAAGCCTGCCAACAGACGGCTGCCGATCAAGTGCCAGAGCTTGTGCGCGCCAACTTTCTCCGTGATCGCCTCACATTGTGCGCCTGAGCGCTGATCGTTCCACAAAATGGCAGGACGCAATGGATTGCCGTCTTTATCCAGCGCCGTCAGACCGTGCATCTGTCCCGTCAGACCGATAGCGGCGACATCTTCAGGCGCGACCTGCTTCAGCACGTCGCGCAGCGCGGCGCTCGTAGCGCGCCACCAATCGTTTGGATCCTGTTCGCTCCACAGCGGACGCGGCGTAGAGAGCGCATGTGGATAGCTCTGGCTGGCGATGACCTGCCCTTGCATATCCACTACCAATGCCTTAGAGGCGGTCGTGCTGACGTCAATGCCGATGAAATAAGGCTTGCTCATAAACGTTCTCCATGATTCTTGGCAAAAGGCGCTATTCTGCCTTCAATCTTAGCCTGAACGTTTGTGCAGAGCAACTCACACTTGTCGGATGAGACGCGCAGGATTGCCCGCCGCGACCGCGCCTGCAGGCACATCGCGCGTGACCACTGCGCCTGCGCCGATCACTGCGCCGCGTCCAATGCGCACACCTTTCAAGATGATCGCCCACATGCCGATGAAAACTTCATCTTCGATGACAACGGGCGCACTCTTGCCCGCCGTCGGAGCGACGCGGCGCACCTCAGGCGCGAGCGGATGAAAGTCTGTATCAACAATTGTGCTGTTGGCGCCGATCCAGACGTGATCGCCGATCTCGACTCGCGTTTGCGCCACGATGACCGCGCCTGTCATGCCAACGCCGTCTCCGATGATCAGCTGCGCGCCGCGCGCCCATGTGCAGAGCAATGTGCGCCGAACCACGCCGAGCGGATTGGACGCATACCAACTGCGCAAGGTCAAATTGCGCCCGATGGTGATTGTGCTGCCTGCATGGCGCTGAATGATCGGCGCGCCGTAAATGCGCCAACCATCTTGCCACGCCACGCCGCTTAGCAGGAAGGTCAAGCGCGCAAGTGGCAGCGTCGCGTAGCGCCGCAGCTCGGTCAGCGCTTTCCAAGGCGTCTGGCGCGCTTGCTGCAGCAAGTTCACTGTCGCGACTCGTCCTCGTGCCAGCCCGCCAGACCGTAAGCGCCGACTTTCAGCACTTTCAGCGAGAGCAGCGCGCACTTCAAGCGCACTGGTCCGAGTGGAATGCCGAGCAGCTCAAGCACGTCTTCTTTGGTCAGTTGGCGCGCTTCTTCGAGCGTCTTGCCCAGCACGATCTCGCCGAGCATGGAAGCCGCCGCTTGGCTGATCGCGCAGCCTTCGCCCGACCAGCCAAGCGCGACAATACGTCCGTCATGCACGCGCATGGTCAAGCGCAGACGGTCGCCGCAGAGCGGATTTTTCTCTTCATGATCGATATCGCAGGGCTGCAAAATGCCCCAGTTGCGCGGATGACGGTAGTGATCGAGGATCGCCTCGTGGTACATGTCCATAGCGCATCGCCTTTCGCTTATCTGCACATTATAACAGTTCGCACAGCGCTTGAACTTTGCGTGCGCCGCCGCTCTTGCTAAAGTTGAGAGCGTGTCCTTTAGCTGTGGAGATATAACATGAAAACGCCACCTGAGGTCAAAGGCGCCTTCCTGATCGGCAGTGTAGCTGAGATGAACGACGGATTGGCTTTTTTTAGCGCGCTCGCGCCGCGCTACGGCGATGTGTGCATCTTCCGCGCCTTCAGCCAAAAACGCTACTACGTGCAGAATCCTGATCTCATCCAGCAAGTGTTGACCAGCAACAAGTGGGTGCGCACGCCGATCTCGCGCAAGATACTCGGCTCGTTTCTGGGCGAGAGCGTCTTCTCGCAAGAAGGCGCGCTGCATCTCGATCAGCGCCGCTTGATGCAGCCTGCTTTTCATCGTGAGCGCCTTGCGCACTACGCGCAGACGATGGTCGAGCAGACGGCGCGCACCATCGCGGCTTGGCAGGTCGGCGAGCAGCGCGACATGGTTGATGAGATGATGCGCCTGACGCTGGAAGTCGTCTCGCAAGTTCTGTTCGGCACAAGCACCAGTCACGAAGCGCGCCAGATCGGCGAAGCGCTGCTGACCATTCAGCGCGGCGTTGAAGACGACTATCGTCTTGCCATGTTTTTGCCCTTGTGGATGCCCGTCATCCGCTTTGGCAAGGGACGGCGCGCTGTGCAGGTGTTGCAGAAGACCACTCAGAAGATTGTAGCGGCGCGCCGCGCCGAGCGACGTGCGCGAGATGACCTGTTGGATATGTTGCTGCACACGCACGACGAAGACGGCAGCCGCCTGACCGATGCTCAAGTTTGCGGACAAGTTCTGGCGCTGCTCTTCGCAGGTCATGAGACGACTGCCAATGCGTTAGCTTGGGCGCTCTATCTGTTGGCGAAGCATCCGCAAGTCTTGGCGAAGCTGCGCGCTGAAGTTGAAGCGGTCTGTGGCGAACGCCTGCCCAGCATGGCAGACTTGCCGCGCCTGAAATACACTGAGATGGTCTTCAAAGAAGTGCTGCGCTTGCATCCGCCCGCTTGGTATGCCGAGCGCGTGCCGCTCGAAGATTTTGCGCTTGGCGAGTATCACGTGCCAAAAGGCACGCCCGTCGCCATTTGCGTCTACGCCTTGCATCGCGATCCGCGCTACTTCGAGCAGCCTGAGACCTTCCTGCCTGAGCGCTTCGCGCCTGAGAACCTGAGCAAGATACATCGTTATGCCTACCTGCCCTTCGGACTGGGCGCGCATCAGTGCATTGGCAACCAATTCGCAATGGTCGAAGGGCAGCTTGTGCTGGCGACATTGGCGACGCGCGTCGCGTTGCACCTGCCCGATGATTACGCGCCGCAGACTCGCGCGATGATCACTTATGGCATCAGCAACGGCTTGCCGATGACCGTCATGGATCGGCAAGCGGCGGCTACTCACACGGTCGCGGCGGACGCGCCAAGCCAGGCGCCGCATTGAACGTGGCGGCGCCGAAAGCGAACTCGCCTGCCACAATGCCGATATAGAAAGGCTGCGCGCCCAGCGGCTGCGCGTTCAAAGTTAGCTTGCCGTCGAAGCCGCGCACAGTGTAGAGCGCAGTGCCATCGGGCAGCCATGACAGCGTGAACAGATTGTCCACCATCGGCACGTAAGGCGACTCTGTCTCGCCTTCTGTGCCGATGAAGCCTGCCTTGCCATCGGCAGCGCGGAAGGCGACGCCTGCGCTATCAGGCGTCCAACCGAAGATCGCGCTATCGGACGGCAATTTCTGCTTGATCGCGCCATCTCGCGTCTGAATGCGCCACGTCTCGCCTGCTTTGACCAAAAGCGCCAAGCCGTTTGGCGCAGGGATGACTTCCGCGTTGCGCGGAATGTCTTGCAGCGCGCCGAAATCTTGCGGCGTGCCGTTGCGCGGCACGAAGAAGAGCCTGCCGCCGAATGGATCGTCGGGCGGCGCATCTTCCGATTTCGGCGTGTAAGCGTAAAAGCCGCTGCTATCGGGCGCCCATGTGATGCTGGCAGGCACAATGCTGCGTCCATCGCCTTCGGCGCCGCTTGGCACAAATTCAAGGAGCGGCGGCGGCTCGTCTATGAAGTTCTTGGGATACGGCAGGATGTCGTTCGCGCTCAGAACGATCATCAGGCTGCGATCGGGCGAGCGCCGTATGCTGAACAGCGGCTCTTTGCCTGTATCCACTTGGAACGGCGCGCCTTGTCCTGTCAGCGAGATGTTCCAGACAGGAAAAGTGTAGATGTTATCGGTCGTATCTACAAGTTCCACAGCTGCCGAGTCGCCTTGTGGCGTCCATTGCGCGCGGATGAACCACATGTCCTCGCTCAGGCTGAAGCGCGTCGGATCGGCGAAGTAGGCGATCTTGCCCGTCAAAATTTCGACCCAGTAGACGCCGTTATAGGTCAGCACGAGCGCCGCTGTGCCGTCAGGCGAGAGATCAACGCTGAGCGGCGGATAGTCAAAGCGCGCAATTGGGCGCGGAAAGCCGCCCTGATCAGCGTATTGCAGCGTGCCGTCATCGCTGCCGAACACAGCGCGGAAGTACGGCGCTGAGTCAGGCGCAGCGGTCGGCGTTGGCGGCGGCGGATCGAGATATGGACGCACGCAGGTCAACACAGCGGTCAGATCGCTTGGCGCAGGCGTCGGCGGCACGCCTGTGTAAGGCTCTAGTACGTATTCTTGTCCAACGGACTCAGTGACGAAGCCGCGCAGACCGTCCGCTTCAACTGCCCACCAACGGTCGCCGTCAACTGTACACTGCGCTTGCGAATCGGGCATGATGCGCAGGATCGTGCCTTCAGGCAAGTAGCGCAGCATCAGACCGCTGCGCGCCGCGTTTGACTTCAGATAAGCGCCCGGCGGCGCCGCTTCTTTCAGGCGGCTGTTGCCGACCACGCGCGCGAGGACTCCAGGATTCAAGCGTGACTCGGGCAAGCCGAAGCAGATATCCACTTGTGCTGCCTGCGCAGCCGAGAACAAGTTCAACATGACCAAGCTGACTAGCGCGACGCCTAGTGCAGCACGCCTCAGAGCAGGCATTGTGCGTCTCTCCTCATTCAACCTCAGCGGCAAGACTGCGATTATACGCTCTGTTTAACCGATGCAGCCAAGCATAAGCGTCACAACTCACGCGCTCAGCCAGACGATTAGCAGGACGCCTAAGCTCAGCAGCAGCAAGGCGCCGCCGCTGACCAGCCAATCCGTGCGCAGGCGCCGTTCAAGGTCTGCTGAGATGTTGCTGAGTGCTTGCAAGCCGCGTTGCCAATTCCAGAGCGCCACAAAGCGCGTCTCAAGCTGTGCCAGAGCTTGCAGCACGCTTTGCAACGCGCGCGCCAAGACGCTGTAGGTTGCGCTGAAGATGATCAACACATCGCCGGCTGCAATCAAGGGCAACCTCAGCGTCAAGCGTCCTGCGCCCAGCTTGGCGATGAGCGCCACAAGCGCGCTGATCGCTGCACCAATTGCAATTGGCGTCACAGCCGCTGTCAGCTTGGATTCTTTGAGCGACTCATTGACCGCTGTGGACGCTTCAGGCAGTGCGAAGAGCAAGCCTGCTACGCACGCCAAGAGCGCGAACCACGTCAGCCACATCGAGCGTGGCATCGGCTTGTGCGGCGCTGGCGTGTGCCAGATCAGCCACAGGAAGCGCGCCATGAGCAATGTTGTGCCAACGGCAGCCAGAGACAGACCGAGCGAGAGCGCTTCTGCCCAGCCGCCTGAGAGCTGATCGGTCAGGCTTTTCAGCGCCGCCTTCGCCACCCCGCCGCTCGTGAGCGGCAAGCCTGCTAAGGCGAGCGCAGGCAAGAGCAACAACAATGGCACAACTTTATTCACGCCTGCGAACGCCACGCCGAGGAACAGCGCGCCTTTCGCCAAAGCGTGATGGACTGCATACAAGCCGACCGCGCTGAGCGCCGCCTCGCGCAGATCGCCGCCCAGCAACCAAACGCCGACTCCGATCATGATGAAGCCCATCTGGCTGATGCTGGAATAGGCGAGTACCGTCTTGGCGTTTGTCTGCGAGACGCCCATCACCGCGCCGTAGAACGCCGTCGCCAAGCCTGCGATCAAGAACAGCTCGCTCCAAGCGAAGGCAGGCAGTGCAGGCTGCAAAAAGCGCAGCCAGCCAAGCACGCCCGCCTTGATCATCGCGCCGCTCAGCACGGCGCTCGCCGGAATCGGCGCGGCAGGATGCGCTAACGGCAGCCATAGATGCAACAAGACCGCGCCTGCTTTGATGCCGAAGCTCACAGCGACCAAAAGCGCGCTCAGATCGTCAATGTTGCGTTGGCTCAGCTCTGCCAAGCGCGAAGTATCGGTCGTCGCGTTGATCAGGACGAGCGCGCTGAACAGCGCGACCTCGCCTATGATGACGAGCAGCATATAAAGCTGACCGGCGCGGTATGCCTCAGGCTTATCGCTATGCACGATCAAGCCATAAGAAGCGAAGCTCATCAAGGCAAACCACAGGTAGAAGCTGAACATATCCGCCGCCACGATCAGCCCGAAATTGCCCGCCATCGCCAGCAGGAAAAAGGCGAAGAATTGTCCCTGCCGAGCGTCATTTTGCAGATACGCCTGCGTGAACAGCGCCGCGCCGAGCCACAGTATGGCAGTGAACAGTAAAAAGACTTGTCCAATAGCGTCCAACGCCAAGACAGTGCCGAGCAGCAGCCCGAGCATCTCATACGCCGTCCCTGCTGGCACGAAGAGCGCCGTCAGCAGCGCAGGGACTGCCGCCGCGCCGATCAGCGGCAACGGCGCACTTGGACGCGCCAGTTGCACCAGACCGAGCAGCAGCGGCACCAGCCACGTCAGGATCAAGAGCCATTCATTCAGCGTCATCAGACGTACTCCCTCAGCACGATCAGCTCGACCAGTGAGCGCAGAATCGCGGGCAAAATGCCTAGCAAGAGCGCGAAGATGCCTGTCACCACAGGCGGCATCAGCAGCATCCAATGCGTCTCGAAGCGTCCGCCGAAGTCGTGCTCCTCATGCCACTCGCCTTGCTGCGGCTTGAACCACGCTCTGTACAGAATCGGCAAGAAGTACGCCGCATTCAGCAGGCTGCTCAAGACCAGCACGCCGATCACCCAACTCTGCCCTGCTGCCACAGCGCCCGAGCCGAGATACCACTTGCTGATGAAGCCTGCCGTCGGCGGCACGCCGATCATGCCCAGCGCGCCGACCGTGAACGCCGCCATCGTCAGCGGCATTCGCCGTCCGACGCCGTCCATCTCGCTCACCTTGTGTATGCCGAGCGTCTCAGCCAAGTTTCCTGCGCCGAAGAAGAGCGTGATCTTCATCACACCTTGATGCACGAGATGTAATAAGCCGCCAATCGTGCCAATCGGACCGAAGAGCGCCACGCCCAAGATGATGTACGACACTTGGCTGACTGTTGAATAAGCAAGCCGCTTCTTCAGATCGTCCTGAAAGACTGCGAAGAGCGAGCCGACTACGATGGTCAAGCACGTGACGATGAGCAGTGGCGTCAGCACGCCGAGCGCATTGGCGAGCTGAATGCCGTACAGGTCGTACGTGATGCGCACAATGCCGAAGGCGCCTGCCTTCACCACAGCCACTGCGTGCAGCAGCGCGCTGACCGGCGCCGGCGCCACCATCGCGCGCGGCAGCCAGCCGTGCAGCGGCACGAGCGCCGCCTTCACGCCGAACGCTGCCACGAACATCAGAAAAATTAGGCTGAGCGCAGGCTGTTCATCCGCCCGACCGCTCAACACGCCGCCATTGGCGAACTCAACCGGACCGACCAATGTGTGCAGCCAGATCACTGCTAAAAGCAGCAATCCGCCGCCGAGCAGCGTGTAGACCAAATACGTGCGTCCGCCGCGCAGCGCCTTTGCCGTCCCGCGATGCACCACCAGCGGATACGTGCAGATGGTCAGCAACTCGTAGAAGATCAACAGCGTGATCAGATTGCCCGCCAGCGCAATGCCCATCGTAGCGCTCACGCACAGCGAGAAAAAACCGAAAAAGCGGCTGCGATTAGGCGATCCTTCAAGGTAGCCGATGGCGTAGATCGTCGTCACCAGCCACAGCGCAGCCGAGAGGATCACGAACAAGACCGAGAGGCTATCCGAGCGCAACACAAGGTCGAAGTTCGGCAGCAGCGCCAGACGCGTCTCGTAGCGCACGCCTTCGTTCAAGCCGCCGATCATGATCGCGATCAAGATCAGCTTGAGAATAGCACCTGCTATGTTCAACGCCGTGCGCATCCCGTGCGCCGACTCGCTCAGGAAGAAGATCACAATGCCCGGTATGAGCGAAGTCAGCACGATGAATAGCGGTAGCGAATTTTCCCAAGTCATGAACTGCCTCCTGCAGCAGCCTGCGCGCCGATCTCCAGCACGTCCAGCACATACACGCCCGCGAAACCGAGCAGGATCGCCAACACAGCCAAACCGAACGCCGAGAGATCCATCACACATGGAATTGGCTTCAGCGCAGGCAACTGCTCAGCGTCCACTTGCTGGAAGAGCCGTCCAAGCCCACGCATCACGTAGACCGCCGCCAAGAGTCCGCCGCCGATGATGACCGCCGTCAAGCCCCAGTGACCGCGCGAGATCGTCACGTCCAGCATCAGCCACTTGGCGATGAAACCGCCGCTCGGCGGCAACGCCATCAGACTCACGCCCGCCAAGCCGAACGCCGTCACGGTCAGCGGCAGACCGCGCATCAGACCGCGCAGCGCGCCGAGCCGATCGTCGCTCAGCGCGTGCAAGATGTTGCCAGCGCTCAGGAAGGCAGCTGCTTTGGCGCTGGCGTGCGCCAACACAAAACAGATCACGCCCGCCAATGCGCGCACGTTCTCGCGCTCCGCCGCAAGGATCGGAATCAGCACGAACAGATAGCCAAGTTGCGCCACAGTTGAGTACGCGATCAGCAATTTCAAGCGCGTCTGCCGAATCGCCTGAATCGATCCCCAGACGATGGCGCCAACGCCCAGCAGCGAGATGACATGCGGCACAAACGTGCTTGCCAACGGAAAAAATACCTCGAGCCACAAGCGCAGCAGGATGTAAAACGAGCCTTTCACCACCAGCGCCGAGAGCAGCGCGCTGACCGGCGCCGCCGCATTTGCGTGCGCAGGCGGCAGCCAAAAATGCAGCGGAAAGAGCGCTGTCTTCATCGCCAAGCCTGCCGTGATCAAGGCAGTCGCCGCGACCAGCGCAGGCGTCTCGCGCGTCAGGCTGCTCAGCTGCGCGATATCGAGCGTGCCGAAGCCGCTGTACAGGAACGCCACGCCCATCAGATACATCAGCGAGCCTGACAAGCTGACGATCAAGTAGCGCATTGCGGCTTTCAGGACGTTCGGCTTGCCTGCCAGCGCCGTGAGCGCTACCGCTGAAAAGCCTAGCAGCTCAAGCGTCACGTACAAATTGAAGGCATCGCCTGAGACGAACAGCGCGTTCAGCGCCGCCCACAGGAACATCCATAGCGCCCAAAAATACGTCGCTTGGCGTCCTTTCTCGCCCTGCTGCGTTGCGCTGCCGAAGTAGCCGCGTCCATAGAACGTGATCGCCAAGCCGATCAGCGCGGTCAGCGCGAGCATCAGCAGCGCAAAGCCGTCCAGCACAAGGTCTATGCCGAGCGGCGCGCGCCAGCCGCCAATCGTGTGCCTGAGCGCGCCTGACTCAAGCGTCGCAGCCGCCGAGACGCCTACCACGCCGACTGTCAACAAGCTGCCGACGAGCGCTACGACGAACGACGCGCGCGGCAGCAGGAAAGCGCCAATCGCCGCCAAAAGCGGTATCACAATCACGAGCGGCAGCCCAGCGCTCATGCTGAGTCCTCCTCGTCCGCTGTGAGCTGTGCCGCGCCCGTGATGGCGTGAATGCGCGTCGCGAGCGTCAGCGCCAAGCCCGTCGCGCAGACCGCCACCACAATGCCCGTTATCACAAGCGCGTGCGGCACAGGATCAGGCGGCGCGTCGCCGCCACGATAGGCGGACGCGATCAAGACCATGAACACGCCCGCGCCCATCACGTTCATGCCAAGCACTTTGCGCAGCAAATTCGGATAGGCGAGCAGCGCATAGATGCCCATGCCGAACAGTACCACACCGCTGAGCGCGTATAGCATTGCCGAGCCGATCATCCTATTTCCTCCTCTTCAGGCGCGCCGCCCACAAAGAGCAGCGCCAACGTAGCGCCAATCGAGAGCATAGCAGCGCCTTCGATCAGCAAGATTAAATCCTTCGCTTGCTCAGGCGGATACTCGAAGAAGTTGCCGCGCACGAGCAACATCCACGTCGCTGCCAATAGGAAAGCCGCTAAGCCAATCGCCAATAGCGGACGCAAGAGCGCACGTCCGTCGCGCTTCGGCAGCCACACTGCCGCCGCGATCCACAGAATGACCATGCCGCCTAACACTGCGCCGCCTTGAAAGGCGCCGCCTGGCTCATCTGCGCCTAACCAGAGCAGATAGCCTGCTACGATAGCCATCAGCGGCACGACGAATCGCACGAATGCGCCTAGAATCGGCGTATCAGGGCGTTTGATCCACACGCGCGCCGTGCGCGCCATTGACCAAATGCCGATGATCGCCAAAAACAACACGGCGACTTCGAGCAGCGTATCGTAGCCGCGAAAATTGAGCAGGACAGCCGTCACAGGATTATTGACGCCGCTCTCTGGCACGCGCTGCAGCGCGATCTGCGCTAAGCGCGGCTGATCTTCAGGAAAGGTCAGCGCGACCGCCGCCAAGCCCAGCGTCAGCGCAAGCGCCATGCCCAGAATCAAGGCGCGTCCTGCCGTCAGGCGCACGTCGTCATTGTCAGGTATCTTGCGCAATGGCTGCCTCCTGCTCAGACTCTGCCACCTGCGCTTCATCGGATGCCTCTACGCCTGCTTGCGCGGCGCGCCGCCGCATAGCGCTCAACGTCGAGAGCAAGAGCGCGCCCGTCAGCCCTGAGCCAACTGCCGCCTCTGCCAACGCTACATCAGGCGCTTGCAGCCGCACCCACACAAACGCTAACAACAGACCGAACGCGATGAACAGCACAATCGCTCGCAGCAGATCAGGCGTGGTGAGCGCCGCCCAAGCGCAGACGACCACTGTCACGATCAGCACGATATCGAAGGCGAGTTGAAGCGTCATCAGGCTTCCTCCCAAGGCGTCTGTCCGGCTTGCAACGCGCTGCGCCCGATCAGGTGCGATACTGTGGCGCCGGCGATCAAGACCAGAATCCAGATCAAGCCGAGCTTGAAGCGCGTCGCCCAGCTCTCTGCTTGCAGCATCGCGCCGATCACGATCAAGCCTAAGCCGACGTTATCCGCCTTCGTGATCGCGTGCAAGCGCGTGAAAACATCTGGCAGGCGCAACAAGCCGAGCGTGCCTGCTGAGAAAAAGAAACATCCGACGATTATGCACAACGCTGTGATCAGATCAATTAGGCTCATGTTGCCGCTCCTGTGCTTGCCTCTGCGCAGAGAGTTGTACGTAGCGCGTGAAAGTCACGCCTAAAATGCCCGCGAGGACGGCGAAGACCAGCGCGATGGTCTGGTAAGCGCGATCCGCCGTTGCCAGCGAGAGCAAGAGCAAGATCGCCGTGCCAGTTGTGCCGAATAACTGTACTGCTAACAGCCGATCCGCTGCTGTCCGTCCGTACCAAATGCGCAACAGACCTACCGCGACGTTCAGCAGCAAAAAAAGCGCCGCTAAATGGAAGAATTCACTCATTCTGATATCTCCTGCAGCGGTAAGCCGAAGAGCGCCGCCACGCGCTTCTCCAGCACATTCAGCTCTTCGCGGATCGGCGCGTCAATATCCAGCACGTGAAGCGTCAGGACGTTCTCCGCCAAGCCGACCGAGAGCGTGCCAGGCAGCAGACTGGCTGTGTTCGCCATGATCACTTGCGCGTTCACTTCTTTCAGGCGCAATGGATAGCGCACTAGGCGCGGCTTGATCGGAATGCGCGGCTTGAAGACGCGCTGTGCCACGTCCACGCTGCTCAAAAGCGACTTGCGCACAAAGTATAGCCCATAGCGCAGCGCGCCATACGGTCGGATGCGCCATGGACGCGGCGGCACAAAAGCGAGGCTGATCAGAGTCGCCGCCGCCACTGTTGGAATGCCTAGCGTCCATGCCGCGTTGTCGCCTTCGTTCAGCAGCCACCAAAAAGCGGCGAATGAGCCGAAGCGCAGCACAGCGTCCAAACCTATTCTCCAGTCAAGCGACGACTTGTGATCGGTCGCTGTTGATTTCATGTGTTTCATCGCTCTGCCTTTCTGAGTGCATCCCACACACGCCTTGTGTGAGATGCCGATGTGATCCTATTCTCTGCACATGCATCAGCAAATTGCAACGCATTATCCTAGCATGATGCACAAAAATTTTTTCCAAAACGCTGGCAAAAGACGTTTTTTAGGCGCTTCAACAATCAGAGATGTCAATTGCGCGATGCCATTTTGCGCTACATGAGCGCGCTATAGCTGTGCGCAGCGGTCAGCGTTCAGGCGGACGACTATCATCGGCAGCGCGCCAGCCGAGGTAACGCGCGCAAGCCATCGTGCAGCGAACAAGCACGGCGCAGCGCGCTCGCGAAGTGCGGCTGTTTGAGCAAGTTGTCGTGTGTGTATGCGCTGTGCGTGCCATAGCTTCATGAACAGGTGCGATCAGAGCATCGCTGCAAAATATAGCATATCTCGGGCAAGTTCGGCTCAGAAATTTCTGGTGAAGCCTTCAAAATTGAGGTTTTTCTGGACAAGCGCGCCAACTTACTCTATGATCGCGGTGTTGGAAAATTGAGATACAACTCAGGAGTCACTTTGCCGATGGAAGACTTGATCAGCCAGCTGAATGCCATGCAGCGCGTCATCCAGCAGCTCATGGAGCGTCTTTGACTTAGCGGCAAAACGTCGCGAGGTCGCCGAGCTGGACGAAAAATCGAGCGCGCCAAATTTCTGGGATGATGTGCGCACGGCGCAGGCTACCATGCAGCGTCTTGCCGTCTTGCGCGAGGAAATCAGCAGCTGGGAAAGCCTGCAGGCGCGTTTGAACGACGCGCTAGAGCTGGCGCAGCTTGGCGATGAGAGCCTTGCCGAAGAGCTGCGAAACGAAGTGGACGCGCTACAACGAATTGTGGATCAGCGCGTCTTCGAGGCGATGATGAGCGGCAAGTACGACCGCGAGAACGCCATCGTCTCGATTCACGCAGGCGCCGGCGGCACAGAATCGCAAGATTGGGCGCAAATGTTGCTGCGCATGTACCTGCGCTGGGCAGAAGCGCACAACATGCAGGTCGAGATCATCGATCAGATGGAAGGCGAAGGCGCAGGCATCAAAAGCGTCACTATGACCGTCAAAGGCAACTACGCTTACGGCTACCTGCAATCCGAGCGCGGCGTGCATCGCCTTGTACGCATCAGTCCATTTGATGCTAACAAGCGGCGGCACACTTCCTTCGCACTCGTCGAGGTCGTGCCAGACGTGCAAGGCGAGATCACAGACATCGTGATTGAAGAAAAAGACCTCGAAATTGACACTTACCGCTCAAGCGGCGCCGGCGGGCAGCACGTGCAGAAGAACGAGACGGCTGTTCGCATTGTCCACAAGCCAACAGGCATCGTGGTCACTTGCCAAAACGAGCGCAGCCAGAATCAAAATCGCGAACGCGCCATGCAGGTCTTGCGCGCACGCCTGCTCGATCTGGAGCGCCGCAAGCAGGAAGAAGAGTTCGCCAAGCTGAAAGGCGCGCATGTGGATGTGAACTTCGGCAGCCAGATTCGCTCTTACGTGCTGCATCCATATCAGCTGGTGAAGGATCATCGCACCGATCATGAGGTCGGCAATGCAGGCGCCGTGCTGGACGGACGCTTGGATGATTTCATGGAAGCCTATCTGCGCGCCAAAGTTGGACAGCAACAAGCCTGATCGCGCTTGTGCGCCATGAATCCAATTCTCGTGCAAGTGGGCGGCATTGAGATTCGTGCCTTCACGTTCTGGATCGCGGCAGGCGCGTCGCTCTGCACAGCGCTGATCGTCGGGCGTGGCAGGGCGCAGGCGATAGCGCATTTGGATGTCGTTGTAGCGGCAGTGCTGTGCGGCGCAATTGGTGCGCGCGCAGGTCACGTGGCGCTGAACTGGGCGTATTTCGCCGTGCACACAAGCGAGATTTGGTCGTTGAGCAGCGGCGGCTTGAATTGGCATGGCGCGTTGATCGGTTGCTTGTTCGGCGCGCTGGGCATGGCGCAATGGCGGCGCTTGGATGCGGCGCACTTGCGCGACTCATTGGCGCTGTGCCTGCCGATAGCAGCGCTGGCGAGCTGGCAAGCCTGCGTCGCGGCGGCGTGCGGCTATGGCGTCGAGGTGCGCACGCTTGCCGACTATCCGTCATGGCTGGCGATTGAAGCGCCTGATATCTACGGCATAGCCGCGCCGCGCTTGAACGTGCCGCTGCTCGGCATGTTCTGGTCGCTTGCGCTAGGCGCGTTAGCGCTGCTCTTGGCATGGCGCAATGCGCTGCAAGGCGCTCGCCT
Source organism: Anaerolineae bacterium (assembly GCA_034436235.1). GTDB lineage: Bacteria > Chloroflexota > Anaerolineae > Aggregatilineales > UBA2796 > CP2-2F. The sequence continues at coordinate 1,855 of DAOTWB010000137.1, read as the reverse complement.
ATGGTTGCTGATCGCGCTTTACGCGCTGGGCATGGCGCTTTTGAGCGGCTTGCGCGACGAATACGTGCCGCATTGGTTCGGCATGCGCGCCGACCAAGCGCTCGACCTGATCGTCGCCGCGTGGTCGGCATTTTTGTGCGTCGCTGCGCTCAGGCGTCAAGCGAAGGAAAGGAGATGTGCGAATGCGTCTGGTTGAGTTCTCACCGCAGCTGCCCGATGAGCCTGACTATCCGCGCTTCGGCGTGATTCTTGGCGATCAAGTGATCGAGATCGGCGAGAGCGAGCGCGGCACGCTCTCAGACTACATTTGGCGCGGCGCGCCTGCTCTTGAAGACATCCGCGCCATGTATGCGGCTTGCCTGCAAGGCGCGCCGCCTATTTTGCGCGGTCATGCGCGCCGCCTGTTTCCGTTGCGGCGCTGTTTGCTGCATCCGCCGCTGGTGCCGCGCACCTTGCGCGATTTCTACGCTTTTGAGCAGCACGTCAAGGCTGCCAACGCCATTCGCGGACGCGAAGTGCCGCCTGAGTGGTACACCATGCCTGTCTTCTACTACGCATACCACGGCACGCTCTGCGGCGATGGCGACACAGTGCCGTATCCGCCTTACACAGCCGCGCTGGACTACGAATTAGAGATCGCGGCTGTCATCGGCAAGGCAGGTCGCGATATTCCTGCCGAGCGCGCGGAAGAACACATCCTCGGCTTCACGATCCTGAACGACTGGTCAGCGCGCGACGTACAGCGCATTGAGATGCGCGTTGGTCTCGGTCCTGCCAAAGGCAAGGACTTCGCCAAATCGCTCGGACCGTGCATCGTGACGCTCGATGAGCTGGCAGATCGGCACATAGGACGACATGGCGTCTTCAATTTGCAGATGGTGGCGCGCGTGAACGGCATTGAGCGCTCGCGCGGCAACATGGCGGACTTATACTGGTCGTTTGGGCAGATGATCGAGCGCGCTTCGCAATCGGTCACGCTGCAGCCAGGCGACGTGATCGGCAGCGGCACGGTCGGCACAGGTTGCCTGCTGGAGCTGACGGGCGGCGAAGGCGCTTGGCTGCAAAGTGGCGACGTCGTGGAGCTAGAAATTGAGCGCATCGGCGTGCTGCGCAACGTGATCGGCTAGATCAAGCGGCGCACTTGCCACCAGATGAAGGCTGCCGTCTCGCGGAACATGTTGCGGATGACGGATTGCCAAGGCAGCGCGCCGCCGCTGAGCTGCGCAGGGCTGCTGCTGACCGTCAAGCCGTATGTGCGGAACATTGCTTCGGCGCGGAACAAGTGGTAGCTGTCGCTGACCAGCAGAGCGCGTTGCCAGCCATTTGCCGCCATGATTTGGTAGGTATAGAGCGCGTTCTCTTCTGTGCTGCGACTGCGCGACTCGTAAAAAATGGCGCGCTCAGGTATGCCGTGTGCGCGTAACATCGCAGCGCAGGCTTCGCCTTCTGAGACAGGATGCTGTTGCGTGTAGCCGCCTGTGCAGATCAAGCGCGGCGCGTAGCCTTGCGCGTAGAGCGACAGCGCGTGCCGAATGCGCCGTGCATAGCTGTAGGACGGCGTGCCGTCGCGCCGCGTGCCTGCGCCTAAGATCACAATGGCGTCGGCAGGCGCAGCGCGATCAACTTGTCCGTAGCTATAGATGAAGATGGCGCCGGCAATTGGCGCGAGCAACGCCGCGCCGATTATCAGCAAGAGCAGGGATTTTAGGATGCCTTGCTTACGCATGATGTCAATTATGGCAAAAGCGAGGCGTCTTTCCAACTACGAGCCGCTGCGGACGCTGAGCTTGTAGCGTTGCGGCGTCGTCGTCTCGAGGATGCTCGCCAGATCGAACGGCTTTTGGGCGAGCGTGAC
>DAOTWB010000136.1:0-16634 GCA_034436235.1 Anaerolineae bacterium | reverse complement strand
GAACTCAAACGGATAGCGCAGCGAACAGACGGCTGACAGGCGCGCTGAAGTTCGGCAGCACATCGTAACCTTCTAAAAGCTGCTCGCCTTGCACGGTCAGCACAGGCTGCTCAGGACGGTAGACATCCACAAAACGCTCCGACTCATCGGGAAAGATGATCCACAGCAAGCGCGTGCCATATTCCATGTACTGGCGCGCCTTTCGGCGCATCTGGCGCGCTGTGTCGCTCGGCGAGACTATCTCGACCGCAAGGTCAGGCGCGCTAGGATAGAATTTGCCGCTGATCGGCTGCAAGCGCGCCTTGCTCACAAAAGCGAAGTCAGGTGCGCGCACAATAGCGCGACCATCAGGCGCTTGGTGCAGCACAAAGCCTGTCTCTGCGCCAAAAGAGAGACCTAAGCCTTGTGCGTGGACATGTGCGTTCAGTAGATAGGCTATCCACGCGCGCAAAGCGCCATGCAATGCGCCTGCAGATGACATTTCAAGGACGATGCCTTCATCTAGCTCATAGCGGCGCGGCAGATCGCCCGTCTCAGCCTGCGCGAGCGTACAGAACTCATCAAGGCTGCACAGGCGCTCTGTAAAAGGCTCAATCATGGCGATCATTCCTTTGGCAGCTCATCTTCGGGAAAGCGCGGCGGCTGTTGAAAGTCGCGGCGAATGCGCGCTGCCGCCAACAACAGACCGCTCACGATGGTGGCGATCACCAACATGTCGAAGAATTGCGGCGTCAAAAAGTTCATGCGAGCGCTATCGAATCTGATGGGCTGACTTCTCAACTGATCGTAGCCTAATTCAGGCGCTAGAACAAGCCTCTGCTCACGGCTGCACAGGACGATTGCCGTAGATGAACAGGCGCGGATCGACGTAGTCGCGTTCAATGCGCGTCATATCCAGACCGGGCCAATCGGCAGGTGCGCTCTCAAGGATGCGCGTCGGGCTGATATCGAAGTGCAGGTGCGGCGCTGAGCGAAAGACGCCGTAGGCATCGCTGATGACGGCAATGCGCTGACCGCGCACCACGCGGTCGCCGGCGCGCACTAGCATCTCGCCGACGTGACCGTAGCGGCTATAGACCACTTGTCCTGTATTGATGAGCGGATCGTGCCGAATCACGATCACGTCGCCCCAGCTGCCCGAGAGTCGCCGCGCAGTGGTCACCACGCCGCTCGCCACAGCGTGGACAGATTGCCCGAGCGTGCTGCCGCGCCGCATGACCAGATCGTCGCCCGTGTGAATGGTCGGCGTGCCGAGCAGCGAATAGCGATTTTTGTATGGATTGGTGGAGAGCCACGTCTCGGGCCACGTTGTGCCGCCGCGCGCTTGGCGCTCTTGCGGCAAGCCGACAGGCGAGTCGAAGCCATCGGCAAGGTAGCGCGGCGGCTGATTCCAGCCCAGCACTTGCCGCCAGCGGATTGCGTCGAAGGCGATCTCGCGTCCGCGCTCGCCCGTCAGATCGTTGAGGAAGACGACGCCTGCATTCGGATTGCTGGCATCGAACTGGTACACGCCTAACGAGACCCATAGCGAATCCACGGCGATCTGCGAGACGCGCACCTCGAAATCCGCCAGCTGACCCAGAATGCCGTTGATTTTGTAGCGCGCGTTGCGCGTTGAGCCGTGCTGCGAAGGCACATAGGCGGAAATTTCGTACCAGCCGCTGGCAGGCAAGCGCGGCGCCCAACGCACCCAGACTCGGCTGAAGGTATCGCTCGTGGCGAGATAGCGGCTCGTCCAGCCTTCCTCGTTGCGAAAGCTCTGCAAAGGATTAGGCGAGCCGTCATACGTGCCTTCCGCGTAGCCGATCTCGCCCGGTTTGATGATGATTTCCGCGCCATAGCGTCCATTGGTCGGTCTGCCGCCAATGCCAACGGGCACTTCGCCCGTCATTTTGACGTTGACGGCAGGATACCACGTGCGGTTGAGCGTGCCAAAGCGGAACCAGCTCAAGCCGGGCGCCTTGTAAGTGACCGTCGCCACCACGCGCGCCCGATCCATATCTTCTCGCGTCAGGCGATTGCCTGGCCCTTGATAGCCCTGCAAGACAGGGATGATCGGCAAGCCATAATTGCCCCATGTGTTGTAGACCATCTGCAAGGCTGCGTCAGGCGTCTGGCTGAAATCCGCCCAGTAGGTCTGCGGATGAATGCTGTTGATATAAGGACGCCATTCTTGCGGAAAAATGCTGTTGAAGTGCCATGGGCGCGGATCGACGCTCATGCCGATGTGGAAATTGGCGGGCAAGCCTGTGCGCAGGCGCGTCATGAACGGACGCACATTAGCGCGCCCGCCGACCCAGTAGCCTGTGAACGGCTCAACGTCCATGATCAGCGAGCGCACGCCCGGACGGCTGCAGGCTTGGATCACAAGGTCTGCTTCTGCCGTCGGATTGATGCCTTTCGGAATGTACCAAGCGTGGAATTCCAGATTGGCAGCGGCTAACTTGGCGACCCAGCGATCGATATCGGCGACGCCACGAATGGCGAGATCAGGCTTCGGATCGCCGCGCCCGATGTTGCCCATCCACTCGCTTGCCTCGCCAATTTTGACCCACACCGCTTCGACAGCCGGCGCAAATTCTTGCAACGCGCCGATGATTTCATCTATCGTGTTCTCGGCGACCGTGCGCCCATGCACGTACCACACAGCCACTTTGCCGTTGTAAACGGTCATGGCAGACTCCTCTCAGCCGCAAACCTTTTCATAACCGCGTATTGTAGCGATGAATGCCGCGTATGGGAAATTGGCGTATCACGCCTGCGAAAACGCTTGATCGCCGCGCTTTTCGCAGTGTTGTAACAACTTACTAGGCAAGGTGCATAGCGCAGCGTCACTTATGCTAAGATACAGTCAATCTGCGCCACATGCGCATTGTGCTGAACAGCTACGCTGCACATTGAAGAATCACAAGAGGTACGCAACACATGGGATCGCCTTTATCACGTCGCCTGAACAAGCCCGCCGAAGAAGCGCGCAAAGTCGCGCCTGAGGTGCGTCCTGCCGATGCACCGCCGCCGCCTGCGCCTGAGAAGCCTGCTGAAGAAACGCGCGGTTACATTCCGCCGCCCAAGCGCCGCACCACGCCGCGCGTCGCCGAGCTGCGCCGCCAATTGCGCCCAAAGCTGCTCGCCGCGCCAAACGAAGCGGACGAATGGCGGCGCGATAATCCTGAGCATCAGAAGATCATCGTGGATCGGCTGAACATCTTTTTGCAGCGCGCCAACTTGCAGCTGCCCAAGCCTGAGTACGACGAGCTGCGCGAGGCGCTTCTGGACGACATCCTAGGCTGGGGCGCCATCGATCCGCTCATCCGCGACCGCTCTTATAGCGAGATCATGGTCAACGGACCGGAGATCATCTTCGCTGAGCGGAAAGGCAAGCTGATCGAGACCGAGTACGTCTTCGACGACGACGAACACGCTGATTGGGTCGCGCAGAAGATCGTGCGGCGCTTGATGCGCAGCTTCGACCGCGAACATCCGATGACCGACGCACGCCTGCCCGATGGATCGCGCGTGCATCTGGTGCGCAAACCGTCCGCCTTGCAAGGCATCACGATGACCATCCGCAAATTCCCTGAGAAAGTGCTGACTGTGCAGGACTTGATCCGTTTCGGCTCGCTGACTCAGGAAGTGGCGGACTTTCTGCAGGCGTGCATCGTGGCGCGCTTGAACATCGTGGTGGCAGGCGGCACAGGCAGCGGCAAGACGACCTTGCTCAACGTCCTCTCGTCTTTCATCCCTGAGGATGAGCGCATTGTGACCATCGAAGACGCCGCAGAGCTGCAATTGACGCAACGGCACGTGGTGCGCCTTGAGACGGCGCCGCCTGTGCCGGGCGCCAAAGACGGCACAGGTCAGCTGGTCATCCGCGATTTGGTGAAGGGCAGCTTGCGGATGCGCCCTGATCGAATCGTGATCGGCGAGTGTCGCGGCGGCGAGGCGCTCGATATGCTCCAAGCCATGAACACTGGTCACGACGGCTCGCTGACCACTGTTCACGCCAACTCGCCGCGCGATGCTATCGCGCGCCTTGAGACGCTGACACTCATGGCAGGCATGGACTTGCCAATCGGCGTAGTGCGTCGCCAAATTGCCAGCGCTGTCCAGCTGATCGTGCAGCAAGCGCGCCTGAAAGATGGCAGCCGCAAGATCATTCAAATCTCTGAGATTCAAGGTATGGAAGGCGATAGCATCACCATGCAAGACCTATTCGTCTACAAGACGCCCGATCACAAAGGCCCCGGTCCGAGCCACACCGGCGGCGGCACGCTACAGCCGACAGGCTATCGCACTAAGTTCAGCGAGCGGCTTGAGCAGGCAGGCTTCAAACTATCGGGCAAAATCTTCGGCGGCGGCGTCACAAGCGGCGGCAAAGCCTGATCATCACGCAATCTACTGCGTCTGCGTCGCGATGTATGGCAGCCATCGCGACGCGGCATGGCGCGCCTGCTATGCTACAATCTAGGCGCGTCCAACTCGTCCAACACAATGAGGCGCTATGACAACCAAATCGCTTCGCACAACGCTGCTCATCCGCTTGCGTCAGCGCAAGCGTGAGCGCTGGCTGGCAGATGGTGCGCTGCTCACGGTCGCCGCGATCTGGGGATCGACATTTTTCATGATCAAAGACGCTACGCAGAGCTTCCCTGTGATGGCGTTCCTGACCTTGCGTTTCGCAATCGCTGCGCTGGTCTTGCTGCCGTTCGTGCTGTTGGAAATCAGGCGGCGCGGCGCGTTGCCAACACGGCGCGAGTGGCTCTGGGGCATCGGCGCAGGCGTGCTTTTCACGGCAGGCTATATCTTCCAGACCTTCGCGCTGCGCACTGTGGACGCAGGACGCGCAGGCTTCATCACAGGTTTGTACGTCATCTTCGTGCCGTTCCTAGGCTTGATCGTGCTGCGGCAGCCGATTGAGCGGCGCGTGTTGTTGGGCGGCACCTTGGCTTTCTTCGGCATGGTCTTCTTGGGATACGCGCCGGGCGGCACGTTGCTGGGCGACGTTCTGGCGTTGCTTTGCGCGCTCGCCTATGCGGCGCATATCCTCGCCATTGGGCAGATGCCGCGCACTGCCGATTGGCGCTTTCTGGCGCTGGCGCAAGCGCTGACGGTCGCCGTGTTGTGCGGCGCGCTTCTGCCGATCCTTGCGGCAGTGCGCACGTGCAATGTGGAAATCTGTTTGGCAATCGCGCCATTCGCCGATCCGCTGCCGAGCGACCTGCCGCTGAACGTGCTGGCTGTGGCAGCCTTCACAGGCATTTTTGCGACTGCCTTCGGCTTGATGGTGCAGGTCTGGGCACAGCGCATCCTGCCGCCAAGCGACGCAGCGCTAATCTTCGCCTTAGAAGCGCCTTTCGCAGTCCTGTTCGGCGTGCTTTTCCTGAACGAAGTCTTGACAGCGCTCGGTCTAGCAGGTTGCGCGCTCATCTTCAGCAGCACGCTCGTAGTGACGGTAGGCGGACAACAAGCGCTCGCCACTGATCAAAGTCTTGAGGCTGTGCCGAGCGAAGCCGGCGACTAATCCGTCTCGTCGCGCTGAAAATACGCGCCGCGCAAGTACGGATCGATCTCAGGCTCAGCAGGCTTGGCAACGCGCTGATTCGGCTTGCCTTCCAGCGCCCAGCGCTTGAGGATCGCTTCGATGTAGCGCCAATTGCGGCGATTGTTCTCAACGGCGATGCGCATGGCTTCGACGATCCACTCGTAGGGATAGGTGCGCTCAGCATCGGCGAGCGTCTCAGAGAGCATCGGCGTGATCATGCCGATGTTTTGTTCGTAGAGCGCGAAAATATTCGGACGCTCAGGCGCAAGCCGAATCGGATGCTCGGCGCTCTCAGGCTGCCAATCGCCGCGCAGCAACGCTTCGATAGCGCGCCGTCCGCGCTCTGTATTCATGAAATACAGCGTCTCTGAACCGTTCACAGTTGGCACGTCCACAGCCAACAAGGTCTCGCGATTGAGCGCACGCGCCAGCGCATCGCGGACGGCGCGCTCAGCCTCAGCCGAATGGCTGCCCATGCCTGCCATGAAGAGCGGATCGTCCAAAAAGTCGCGCAGGCGCAGGTAGCGGTAATCGCTCTCGCGCTGCTGAAGCGCCCAGAAGCAATAGAGCGTCAACTTCAGCTCAGCCAAGTCGTCAATGTACGGCAGCAGCTCGCTGAAAAAGCGCGTCGGCACGCTCGTCATATCGCGCTCGCCTTTCGGGAAGCCATTGAAACGATGTCCGTTCACTGCACACTCCTAAAAATCGGCGACATTGCCTTGTTTGACCTGAATATCAATGAACTGCGTCAAGTCTTTGCGGAAGTAGAGCGAAATTTTGCCCGTCGGTCCGTTGCGATGCTTGGCGACGATCACCTCAGCTTGGTTCGGATGCTCTGTGTTCGGATTGTACAGCTCATCGCGATACAGGAAGATCACGACGTCGCTATCTTGCTCGATGCTGCCCGATTCGCGCAGATCAGAGAGCTGCGGACGTTTATCGGCGCGTTGCTCAACGGCGCGTGAGAGCTGCGCTGCAGCTAGGACAGGCACTTTCAGCTCGCGCGCCATCTCTTTCAGACTGCGCGAGATATAGCTGATCTCTTGCACGCGATTGGTATCAGCGCGCGAGACGCCGCTCGAGAGCAATTGCAGGTAATCCACTATCACAAGGTCGAGACCGCTCTCCTTCTTCAGGCGACGGCAGCGCGCGCGCACCTGCTGCACGCTGATGCCAGGCGTGTCGTCAATGAAGATTGCGAGCCGATTCAAGCGGCTGGTCGCCTCGACAAAACGATCCCACTCATGATCTTCTAATTTGCCGTCGCGCAGGCGCTGCGAGTTGATGCCTGTCTCGATGCTGTAGAGCCGCTGCACCAGCTGCTCGTTGCCCATCTCAAGGCTGAAGAAAGCGCAGCGCACATTGGCAGAGCGCGCCGCGTTGAGCATCACGCTGAGCAAAAAGCTGGTCTTGCCGACGCCCGGACGCGCCGCCACGATGATCAGGTCGGATTTTTGCAAGCCGCCTAAGAGCTTATCGAGATCAGTGAAGCGCGTCGGCACGCCGAGAATCTCTTGCTGATTGAGATAGAGTTCCTCAAGACGGCGATAGTAGTTGTTGACCGCTTGCTCGATTGGAATGATCTCTTGGCGCAAGCTCTCATCCGTGACTGAGAAAAGCGCCACCTCAGCCGCGCTGACCGCTTCCTGCAGATCGCGCGCTTCGTCGCGAGCGATATCGGCGATCTTGCCGGCAGCTTCCATCAAGCGGCGGCGAATAGCAGCGCGCCGCACGACCTGCGCATAGGTCTCGGCGTACAGATAGGTCGGCGTGTTGTTCGCCAATTGCGCTACATAGACGCTGCCGCCAACATCTTCCAAGCGCTTGCGTTGCCGCAATTCCTCAGTGACGGTCAGCAAGTCTATGGCGTCGTCGCGCTCAGAGAGCGCCAGCATCGCTTCCCAAATCCAGCGATGCTTCAGCTCGTAGAAATCCTCAGGCTGCACGATGCTGGTCAGTTCGAGCAACATCTCGGGATAGAGCAGGACGGCGCCGAGCACAGCTTCTTCCGCTTCTATCGAATGCGGCACGAGCCGCTCGGGCACTTTTTGCGTCCGCTCAGGCGCTTGTGAGGCGCTCGGCTCGGGTTGGTTGCTCATAACTGCGCTCAAGCCGCAGCAGAGCAAGGCAGCTTGTGCCGCCTGCTCTGCCCAATGTGCGCCGTCGTCGCCCGTCTATTCTTTCTCAGGCTCGTCATCGTCGAAGGGCAGCGTATCCACAAAGTTCTTGAAGATGTCCAGCTTGTCGTCTTCATCTTCGATCTCTGCCGTCGGCGGCGCGCTTGGGTCGCTCTCAATCTCCTGATCGGGCAAGATCGCGGCACGATCCATGACTGCCTCGTGGACGTAGATCGGCACGCGCACGCGCACTGCTAACGCAATAGCATCGCTCGGGCGCGCGTCCACATCTATCAAGCGACCGTTGACGTCCATCACGATGCGCGCATAGTAGACGTCGTCGCGCAGATCGTTGATGAAAATATATTGGACTCGCGCACCGAGCGTGCCGATCAGCGATTTGAGCAGATCGTGCGTCAGCGGACGTGGCGAGCCTTGCCCTTGCAGTTCTGCCGTGATAGCATCCGATTCGCACGGTCCGATCCAGATTGTCAGGTAGCGCTCTTGCGCAGTATCCTTCAGGACGACCAGCCGATGTGGCGACATCAGGCTGACGCGAATGCTATCAATTATCACCTCGACCATATTGTTGTCCATGCGCCACCTCGAACCTAGTTGTGCTTGCGCACATTTCACGGGATAAGCATAATTTTTGAGCGATATCCAACAGTATAGCACATCTTGGTGCAACAAAAAACTGAGCGCAATGGCATTTCTCGCCAAGATCGGGCATATTTTCCAAAGATGTATGCACTTTCCTCAAGCCTTTACCGTTAGGATAGACCTGTGGACATTCTCGAATCAACGCTCGATGTAGGCTCGGAGACCTTTCGCGCAAATGCGGCGCACAACCGCGACCTGGCGCAGGAGCTGCGCGCGCGCTTGGCGCTTGTGCGGCAGGGCGGCGGCGAACGCGCGCGCAAGCGCCACGCTGAGCAAGGTAAGCTCTTCGTGCGCGAGCGCATCGATCGCCTGTTAGATGAAGGCAGTCCTTTTCTAGAGCTTTCGCCATTGGCGGCGTGGGATATGTACGATAACGAAGCGCCTTGCGCAGGCATCGTGACGGGCATCGGGCGTGTGGCAGGTCGCGAGTGCCTGATCATCGCGAACGATGCGACCGTCAAAGGCGGCACGTATTATCCGATGACGGTCAAAAAACATCTGCGCGCGCAGCAGATCGCGGAAGAGAATCGCTTGCCGTGCCTGTATCTAGTGGATAGCGGCGGCGCCTTCCTGCCAATGCAAGATGACGTTTTTCCTGACGCCAATCACTTCGGACGCATTTTTTACAATCAGGCGCGCATGAGCGCGCTCGGCATTCCACAGATCGCAGTGGTCATGGGCAGCTGCACTGCCGGCGGCGCGTACATCCCTGCCATGAGCGACGAGACGATCATCGTCAAAGGCACTGGCACAATCTTCCTAGGCGGTCCGCCGTTGGTGAAGGCTGCTACTGGCGTGGATGTCTCGGCGGAAGAACTCGGCGGCGCCGATGTGCATACGCGGCGCTCAGGCGTCGCCGATCACTACGCGCTGGACGACGAAGACGCGCTGATCCAGTGCCGCAACATCGTGGCGACGCTCAACGTGCGCAAGCAGATCGCGCTGGATGTGGCGCCGCCGCAGCCGCCGCGCTACGATCCTGAGGAAATTTACGGCATTCTGCCGCGCACATTCCGCGAGACCTACGACGTGCGCGAGCTGATCGCTCGGATCGTAGATGGCAGCCAGTTCCGCGAGTTCAAAGCGCGCTACGGCGAGACGCTGGTCTGCGGCTTTGCGCGCATCGAAGGCTATCTGATCGGTATTGTGGCGAACAACGGCGTGCTGTTCAGCGAGTCGGCGTTGAAAGGCACGCACTTCATCGAGCTGTGCGCAGCGCGCGGCATTCCGCTGCTCTTTCTGCAGAACATCACAGGCTTCATGGTCGGTCAGGAATATGAAGCGGGCGGAATCGCTAAAGATGGCGCGAAGATGGTCAATGCAGTTGCCAATGCGCGCGTGCCTAAGATCACAGTGATCGTCGGCGGCTCGTTTGGCGCAGGCAACTACGCCATGTGCGGACGCGCCTACGCGCCGCGCTTTCTGTTCATGTATCCGAACGCGCGCATCAGCGTGATGGGCGGCGAACAGGCGGCGAACGTCTTGCTGACCATCAAACTCGATCAGTTGGCGCGCAGCGGCGAGCCGCCGCTCACGCCTGAACAGCAGGCTGCCTTCAAAGCGCCGATTCTGGAGAAATATGAGCGCGAAGGCAATCCTTACTATGCCACAGCGCGCCTGTGGGACGACGGAATCATCGATCCGCCGCAGACGCGCCGCGTGGTCGCGCTTGCGCTCTCAGCTTGCCTGAACGCGCCAATTGATACAACTTTGTATGGCGTCTTCCGCATGTGATTCGTGTATTATGTTCATAGGCATCTGTATTATTGAGCTTCACTTGCCAAGCGTGACTTCGCTGAAGGAGAAACGCGGCATTTTGAAGACTGTCTTGGCGCGATTGCATCGCGAGTTCAACGTGAGCGCTGCTGAAGTTGCCTTACACGATGTCTGGCAATCGGCGAGCATCGGCATCGCAACGGTCAGCACAAGCGCAGCGCACGCCAACAACCTGCTTGAAAACGCGCTCGGCTGGCTTGAAAACAATCGCCCTGACCTAGATATGGTAGCCCACAGCATCGAGATCGTGCCGTTTGGCACGCCATCGGACTAAAAAGTACGCAGAAGTAGTCTAGGAGTAAACCATGCCTGTTACACAAGCGCTTGAAGCGCAAGGGCGCATTTTGCGCGTCGTCTTCTCCGATCCATGGACAGCGGACGAGATGTTGGCGGCTTTTGAAGAGACAGAACGCTATCTGAATGCTGCTACCAAGCCGATCCACTTGCTCGTAGACATGACAAACGCCGTGCGCACCACACACGGCGCGATGCGCGCCCGCGAAGCGCCGGTCTTGCGCCATCCGATGGGCGGCGAGATCGCAGTCTTCGGCGTGAACCTCGCAGGGCGCATTCTGGCAGAAACTGTGCTGAAATTGGCGCGTTTCCAGCGCGCGCATTTCTTCCAATCAGAGTCAGAAGCACAAGCCTATCTCAATAAACTGATCACACAGGAAGCGAGCGTCTAGCACAGGGCGCAGGCGACCGCGAAGGCCTCGTCAACGCTCACGCCGTCGCGCGCCCAATCGAACGCGCGCGGCGCGCCGCTTGCCACGCCGCCTTGTGGCAACGCCACAGGTCGCCAAGCGTAGCGCGCCTGAGTCGGCGGCACGAACGGCGCATAGCGGCGCGGATCGCTTGGACCGAAGATCATCAGCACTTTGGCGCCGGCAGCCGCCGCTAAGTGTCCTACGCCGCTATCGTTGCCGATGTAAAGCGCAGCGCGCACGGCGAGCGCCGCTGTCTCGGTCAGCGAGAAGCGCTCTGACCAATCCTGACAAGGCGTTGTGAGCGCCGCTTTGAAGCGCGCAACAGCCTCCCGGTCGCTGGCGGCGCCGATCACGGCGATCTGCGCGCTCAGCCGATCCGCAAGCCGCTCGGCGAGCGCTGCGAAATTCTCGGCTGCCCAGCGCTTCTCAACCATGCGCATTCCGACGTTCACGCCGCCGCCCGGATGCACCATCAGGTAGCCGCCGTGCGCCAAACGCGCCTCGTGCAAGGCGCGCTCAGCCTGCACGGATGCCTGCGCCGTCAGCGGCACAAATGCCCACAGACCGTCGGTCGGTATGTTGAGCAGGCGCGCCAAATCCAGATAAATTTCCGCCTCATGGCGCACAAACTCAGGGCGAATGGTCGCCTTGTGCGTGTAGGCGAAGCCGCGTCCAGCGCTATCCAGACCGACGCGCATCGGAATGCCTGCCAAGCGCACAGCAAGGCTGTACCAGCGCGAGCGATCTGGCACGAAGACGGCATCGGCGCGCAGACGGCGCAACTGGCGCACAAAGCTGAACAATCGGCGCGGCGCAGCAGGATTGGCTGTATCGCCAACTTCAAACACAGTGTTCAAATGCGGATGTTCGTACAGCACAGGCGCGATGGAAGCGTTGATCAGCCAAGTGATGTGCGCTTCAGGAAAAGCGCGGCGCAATGCAGCCAAAAGTGGCGTGGCGAAAACAACATCGCCGATGCAACACGGCTTGACGAGCAGAATGCGTCTCATGTGTCTTTTTGCGCAGCCGAATCGCGCATTTGGCGCGTGCGCGCTTCGTGCTGCCACAACGCTAAAGCTGCGCGCTTGTTGCGCAGCGCGGCAAGGCGCGGCGCGCCATTCGCAAGCTCTGACGACCATTCGTGCGCGAATTTGCCACGCCGAATTTCCTCTAAGGCGTTCTCGAAAACGCGGACGAGTTTTGAGTCTGCGAAGCGCTCCATGCGCGAGAGCAAGCTGTACTGCGCTGTCTGTGAGCTGCGCGTGAGAGCGTTCAGCAAGCCGTGCTGCGCGCTCTCGCTCAGAGAACGCGCCAGCTCGCCTGAGAGATACAGCTCGAGCAAGCTCGCCTCAGGCGGATAGCCTTCGCGGATGAGCAGCTCTGCCGCGACCGTTATGAGATGATGCAAGGACGGCAACAGAGTCTGCTGTGTGAACAAGCGCAGCTCCGCTTCTTGCTGAGCGGTCACTTCCAGCGCGCCGCCGCGCAGCGCGCCAAGCGCCTGCGCAAGCGCTAAGGCGCGTTGCCACGCCTTGCCGCTCGAATCCTGCTCCACAGCGATGAAGCTCGGCGCGCTTGTGCCTGCTTGATAGGCTTGGCGCAAGGCTGCGCCATTGCCGCGCGGCGCGATCAGCACAGCGTCCACGAATGGCGGCGGCTCGATGAAGCCGAAGGCGAGGCAATAGCCTGAAAGGAAGATCAGCGTATCGCCGACGCGCAAACCAGGCGCCACGCGCTCAAAATAAATAGACGGCAAGCCTTCGTCAGGCTCAGCCAGCACGATGAGCGGACTGCGCACAGCGGCATCGGCGGCAGACATTGCTTCAAAGCCTGCCATGCGCGCCGCATCAGCTTGATGGCTGTCATCGCTGCCGATGATGACCGTCAAGCCGCTCTCGCGCAGATTGTGCGCAGCTGCGCTGCCCAGCTCGCCATAGCCGAGCAGCGCGACTGCCAAGCCTGCTAGTGCTTTTGGATCGGCGTCCGCTTCTGTGAAAAAAGCAGGCACAACGCGTTATCCTCTAGCGGCGCACCAGCGCCAAAGTGCCCGGATCGCTCAGCCATGCGCACTGGAAGCCACGGCGACCTGTAGTCGGCGCCAGCACTGCCGGACCGAATTGGCGCGGACGCCCTTGCACACTGGCGAAGAGCAACTGTCCTTCACCGCGCAAACAGACGCGCAACGGCGTGTGGAAGCCGCCTTTGTACGTCCGCCCTTTGAAGAAGACGAAGACGTCGCCGGCGCGGATGTAGGGAATGTCAATAATGCTACGGTTGCCCAAATAGGTTGGGCGCAGCAGACGCGCAAAGGCTTGCCCTTCGCGAATCACGCCGTCCGTATCGCGAATCAGCACGATGGTGTCCACCACGAGGTCAGGATCGCCTTCGCCTGCAGCAGGATCGAGCGGATCGACAGGGAATGTATCGCAAGCGACCGTCACGATGGTGCTGAAACTTATCTCGCCATTAACTTGAACCAAATACGTGCCGCTGGCAGGCATGGTCGCTGAGACGCTCGGCAAAGGCACTACAGAGACGTAGGGCCAGTCGCCTTCCACAGGTCCAATCTTGTAAGTGTTCGGAAAAGCGGAAGGATCGCTCAAATTGATAGTGATTGTGCAGCCGTCCGTCGTCACGCTATAAGGCGATTGCGCCTGCGCAGGCGCCACCAAGCCCAGAAACATCGCCAATAGTGCGACTAGAGCAGCCGCCCACACAAAGCGCTTCATGATTCATTTCTCCTTTTTGAAATCGTTCGCTCTATGTGCTATTGTACTGCTATTGTTGCGGAAACGCGCAACGAATCATCAAAATCTCGCCAATATCTCGTAAAGATTGCCCTACGCTTCAACTACGCTCGCCTGAGGAAAATCGCATGTCAATGCCCGATTGGCTCTTGCCTACCTTCGCGCTCGCGCCTGCTCTGCTCTGGTTTTTCATCGGCGTTGGCTTGCCATACGCGCTGATCGTCCTGCCGCGCGCTGATCTGCGCAGCAGCTTGCTCGTCATCGCCTTGAGCTTGGCGCTCAGCCCGCTGCTCAGCACGACCGTCATGTTCGTCATCGGCACAGTTGGACACTTCAGCGCTTCAAACGTCTTGCTCGGCACAGCAGCAGTCTGTGCGCTAGGCATGCCATTCGCGTTGCGTCGCCTGCGAACGAGCCCGCCTGTGCAACCGCGCTCAGCGCCGCTCAGCGCGGTTGAAATTGCCTTGATCGTCGCAATAGCTGTAGCTGTTGTGCTGCGCTTTTGGAATACTGCCTACTGGTGCTTCACAACCTATGACGCGCTCTGGGTCTACGGTTACAACGCGCGTTTGTTCCTGCTCGAAGGGCAGATTCCAGCGCGCATTGGCTACTATCCGCAGCAGGTGCCGCTCGCTTATACCTATGCACAGCTGCTCTGGAATGCGATTGACGATCACGCGGCGCGCACAGTGCTGCCTTATTTTGCGCTCAACAGCATTTTGCTGACCTACATCGGCGGCGCGCGTTTATTCTCGCGACGCGCGGGCTTGATCGCCGCTGCGCTCTGGACGCTCTATCCGCATCACGCCGTTTGGAGTCAATTCGGCGACTTGGAAGTGACGCTGACCGGCTATTTCGCAGGCACAGCCGCTTTTTTCATCCTAGCTTGGCGCGAGCGCCAAGCGCGCTACGCCGTCGTCAGCGGCTTGCTCTTGGCGGCTGCGCTCTGGACGAAGCCGACGGCAGGCGCGCTCATCCAGAGTCTGCTCCTGATCGGCGGCGCGGCGCTCATCGGACAAGTCGTGGCGCGGCGGCGCTTCTCTCTGCGCGCGCTCAGGCAGAGTCAGTTGGTGCGCTATGCTGCGCTGACGTTGATCGTCGCTTTTCCGCTCGGCGGCATGTGGTATATTCGCAATGTGCTGTACGGTCATCCGATGCTGGTGCTGCCAGATGGCTATTGGCAAGCGGCGGCGCAGCGCAGCGGACAAGAACTCGGTTGGTTGTTGTTGATCGCGCTGCTGGCAGTGCCTTTTGCGGCAGCGCGCTATCGCGTTGCTGCGCTCGGCTGTGCGCTGCTGTGGCTTGCAGCACTGCCATCGGCTTTTGGTGGCAGGGCGCCGACTTTGGCTGAGTTTCAGCTGATGGCGAGCGGGCAAATTGCCACTAGCATCCTGCCGACGCGGCTCGGCGTCCTTGAGTACGCTGTGCTTGCGCTCGGTGCGGCGCTTTTGGCGTGGAGCTTGTTGCCGAAATGGCGTGCGCTCAGCTTGAAGCGACGCGGCGCGCTCGCGCTGATTACCGCCTTCATCGTGCCGTATGGCATCACGTGGTTCTGGTCTTACTCATATCACTTTCGGCTGAGCTTTCCGATTGTGCCATTCTTCTGTTGGCTGATCGCAGCGCAAGCCGAGGCGCTCATGCGCCGAGTCTGTTGGCGCTACGTGGCGCGTCCTGTTCAGAAAGCCGCTGCGCTGATCGTCATCTTCAGTCTTGCTGCGCCTGGTTGGCTGAGTGCGCTGTCAGCTTTACCTTACGCATTATTGGGCAGTCTACGTGATGATGAAGCCAAGATAACATTGGGCAATCCTGCGCTGATGGAGCTGGTCAATTTTCTGCGCGAGCGGCGCGCTGCTCTCGGCAGACCGCTCAAAATTGTCGCGCCGGGCGAGCTGCGCCTGAACTTTTTCTTTCCACAGGACGACATTCGCGGCGATTGGTTTCCTACAACGCTCGACGAGATTGCAGATGTAGATTACTACATTGATAGCAGCGTCAGTCATTTCCTGTATAATGTGCGCGGTTTGTACTACAATCAAATCATCCACTCGCGCACGCGCATGGAAGTTATGTGGCGCGCTTTCACAGCAGATGACGGCGTCTTTCGTTTCTCCGCCTATGAAGTGAACAACGCCAATCGCTTCAAGAAGCCTGAGCCGAACGGCAAGCTCGGCGTTCACTTTGGCGATATCGCCTATCTGCACGGCTGGGACTTGAATAACTTGACGTTCGGCGCAGGGCAGCCGATCCATATCATCCTGTGGTGGGAAGCCTTGCGTCCTGCAGATATTGAGTACAGCGTTTTCATCCATCTGTGGGATGAAGCGAATCAGCGCTTGGTGATGAACTTTGGCGGGCAGCCGAACGAAGGCGCGTGGCAGGTCTGGTATGGCGTGCCGGGCGAGCATTTTGCGCAGCCGTATCCGACGCGCCTGTGGCAAACAGGCGAGATCATCAAAGACGAATGGCGCGTGCCAGTGCCTGAAGATGTGCCATCGGGCGAGTACGAATTGCGCGTCGGTCTGTACGATCCGATCAGCGGCGCGCGCCTGCCGATCAGCCGAGATGGCGCGCCGCTCGGCGACTTCATACGCCTGAATCAGCTGCGCATCATCGGGCGCTAACCGAGATAGGCTTGGCGGACGCGATCGTCGTCCAGCAGGTCAGACGCCTTGCCACTGATGGTCAGATTGCCGGCTTCCAGCACGTAGCCGCGATCGGCGTGTTGCAAGGCCAGGCTGGCGTTCTGCTCAACCAGCAAGATCGTGACGCCTTCCGCGTGCAGCTCGCGGATGATGTTGAAAATCTCGCGCACGATCAGCGGCGCCAAGCCGAGACTCGGCTCGTCGAGCAGCAGCAAGCGCGGACGGCTCATCAGCGCGCGCGCAATGGCGAGCATCTGCTGCTCGCCGCCGCTGAGCGTGCCTGCCAATTGATTGCGGCGCTCTTGCAGGCGTGGAAAACGCTTGAATTGCAGGTCAATATCGGCTTTGATGCCTGCCGAGTCGTTGCGGACATACGCGCCGAGCATCAAATTATCATAGACCGATTGACGAGTCAGGACGCGCCGTCCTTCAGGGCAGTG
>DAOTWB010000135.1:0-19776 GCA_034436235.1 Anaerolineae bacterium | reverse complement strand
CCGACTAAAGATTGGCAGTGCTATTGCGGCAAATACAAGAACAGTCGGCACAAGGGTATCGTTTGCGATAAATGCGGCGTGGAAGTGACGCGCGCCGCCGTGCGCCGCGAGCGCATGGGACACATCACTTTGGCGGCGCCTGTGGCACACGTTTGGTATACGCGGCGCGTGCCGAGCTACATGGGCATCTTGCTCGATGTCAGCCGCCGCAATCTGGATCGCGTCCTCTACTTTGCGCAGTACGTCATTACGCACGTGGATGAGAAAGCGCGCGCTGAGGCGCTGCGCCGCCTTGACGAAGAGATCGCTCGCCAAGAGAGCGAGACAGGCAGCGAGCTGGACACGCAAATCGAGCGCATCAAAGAGTCGCGCGATGTTGATTTGAGCCAACTGCAGGCGCAAATTGACGAGATCAACGATCGCTACAACGAAGAGCGCGACCGTCTGACGGACGAAGTGATGCGCGAAGCGCAGAGCTTGCAGCGCCGCGTTGAAGCCTTGCGCGGTCAAATGCTGACCGAGCCGTTGCTGCTTGAGAGCGCCGCCGAGCTGATCGCGGACGCTGGCGAGATCGTCAGCAATGAACTCTTCAGCCGCATTCAGGAAGTGGTCACAGCGCGCCTGAACGAGATTCAGGCAGAGGTCGAAGAGCGCCGCCGCCAAGAGATCAACCGTCTTGACCTGCTGGCGGATGAGCGCACTGCGACCGCTGCCGAGGCGATTGACGTGCTGCAGGATGAGCGCCGTGCGCGTCTGAACAAAGCGCGCGCCATGGCGCTAGAGGCGCGCCAAGAGCTGCAGAGCCTGCAAGTGCTAACTTTTCTCTCCGATGCGCGCTACGCAGAGCTGAAGCGGCGCTATGGCAACATCTTCCGCGCTGAGATGGGCGCCGAGGCGTTCTACCAAATCCTTGAGAAGATGGACTTGGACAAGCTCTCTCAGGAGCTGTGGGAAGAAGTGCGCACAACGCGCTCCAAGCAGCGCAAGAAGAAGGCGACCAAGCGCTTGCGCGTGGTGGAGAGCCTGCGCAAGAGCGGCAATCGTCCTGAGTGGATGATCTTGAAAGTTTTGCCCGTCATCCCGCCCGACCTGCGCCCGATGGTGCAGTTGGACGGCGGTCGCTTTGCCACGAGCGATTTGAACGATCTCTATCGGCGCGTGATCAATCGCAACAATCGCCTCAAGCGCCTGATCGAACTCGGCGCGCCCGATGTGATCGTGCGCAATGAGAAACGCATGTTGCAAGAGGCAGTGGATAGCCTGATCGACAACAGCCAGCGCGGCAAGGCGCTCTCGCGGCGCGGACGCCGTGAGCTGAAGTCGCTCTCGGATATGCTCAAGGGCAAGAAGGGACGTTTCCGCCGCAACTTGCTGGGCAAGCGCGTGGATTACTCCGGACGCTCAGTGATCGTGATCGGTCCGAAGCTCAAGTTGCATCAGTGCGGCTTGCCCAAGACGATGGCGCTCGAACTCTACCGTCCGTTCGTGATCAGCCGCTTGGTGAGCTACGGACACGCGAGCAACGTCAAAGGCGCCAAGCGTATGATCGAGAAAGAGAAACCTGAAGTCTGGGAAGTGCTTGAGGAAGTCATCAAGGAACGTCCTGTCTTGCTGAATCGTGCGCCGACGCTGCACCGCTTAGGCATTCAAGCCTTTGAGCCGCAGTTGGTGGAAGGCAAGGCGATTCAAATTCATCCGCTGGTCTGCTCTGCCTTCAACGCGGACTTCGACGGCGACCAAATGGCTGTCCACGTGCCGCTTTCCAAGCGCGCTGTGGAAGAAGCGCGCAACTTGATGCTCTCCACAAAGAATCTGCTCAAGCCCGCCGATGGTCAGCCGATCGTCGGTCCTGCCAAAGATATGGTGCTGGGCGCTTATTACCTGACCATGGATCCGACGGCAGATATCGTGGCGCGCAAAGAACGCGCCGATGAATTCCGCTATCAGGCAGAGCTGAAAAAGGGCGGCTATAAGATCGGCGTGGCGCGCAACAGCAGCGGTCAGCACTGGCTGATGCAACACGAGCTCTATGAAGGCAATCAGGTGATCGTCTTCACGCCTGCCGAGCCGCCCGTGAACGAGCAAGGGCAAAAGGTTGGCAAGGCGACACCTGCCGAGATCGTGTTGTTGAACGCCATCTTGAACGGTCAGGTGGATTGCGGACTGATCAACGGTTATGAGTTCCAGCAGCTGTGCAAGAAGCGCCCAGAGTTCGCCGAGTCGCTCATGCTGACCAACTTGGCGGATCGGCGCAAGGTGGTGGATATTGATGAAGTCGAGTATCTGTACAATCTCGGCTTGGTCACGCTGCACACGCCGATCTTGCTCGGCAACGTCTACGACAATCGCGAGCCGCAGCCAAAGCCTGAGCTGACGACGGTCGGGCGCGCCTTGTTCAACCGCATCTTGCCCGATGAAGCGCGTTTTGTGCAGGATACACTGGGCAAAAAGCAGCTTCAGGACTTGGTCGCTAAGCTCTATCAGCGCTTTGGACCTGAGCGCACCACTGATATCGTGGACGCGATCAAGGACATCGGTTTCCACTACGCTACAATCAGCGGCACGACCATCGCTGTGAGCGACCTGACCGTGCCTGTAGACCGCGAGGAAGTGCTGCGCGAGGCAAACGCTGAGATAGACATGCTCGACCGCGACTTTCGGCGCGGTATGCTCACTGAAGAAGAGCGCTACCAGCGCACAGTGGATAAGTGGAAGGAAGCCAAAGATCGCTTAGCGGACATGATCCGTGAGACGCTCGATCCATTCGGTCACATTGCGATCATGGCGATCAGCGGCGCCACTAAAGGCGGCTTCGGTCCGATCACACAGCTCGCCGGGATGCGCGGCTTGATGACCGATCCGAGCGGACGCATCATCGAGCTGCCTATTCGCAGCCATTTCCGCATGGGCTTGACGGCGCTGGAGTACTTCATCAGCACGCACGGCACGCGCAAAGGTCTGGCGGATACAGCGCTGCGCACTGCCGATGCCGGCTATCTGACGCGCCGTCTGGTGGACGTGGCACAAGACGTGATCGTCAATCGCCTCGATTGCGGCACGGAGCGCGGCATCACCATCCGCAAAAGCGACAACGTGGCAGGTCAGAAGGTGCAGGAGCGCATTGTCGGGCGCTGCGCGGCGCGCTCGCACTATCATCCGAAGACAGGCGAGCTGATCGTCGAGCGCAACGGCATGATTGACGAAGACAAAGCCGAAGAGCTAGCTGCCAGCGGCTTGGAAGAATTCTATGTGCGCAGTCCGCTGACCTGTGCGCTGATTCATGGCATTTGCGCGCTGTGCTACGGGCGCGATCTCGGGCGCGGCGAGATGGTCGAGATTGGCGCGGCAGTTGGTATTGTGGCGGCGCAATCCATCGGCGAGCCCGGCACGCAGCTCACGCTGCGCACCTTCCACACGGGCGGCGCCGCGCAAGCCTCAGGCGATATCACAAGCGGTCTGCCGCGCGTGGAAGAGCTCTTCGAAGCGCGCAAGAAGCCTAAGGGCGAAGCAGTCATGACCGATATCGCAGGCACGTTGCGCTTGATCAAGCAAGATGGCGTCCGCATTGCGCGCGTGATCCAATCCCAAGTCTTCCGCGATGAGTACAACATTCCTTCGGACTGGGAGATCGTTGTTGAGGATGAGCAGACCGTCCGTGAAGGCGAGGTGTTAGCGCGACGTCTGGACGAAGCCGGCAACCAAGTCGAGACTTTGGTCGCAAAGTTTGGCGGCACCATTCATCGCGAAGGGCAGACACTCTATCTGCGCTACGAGCGTAAGGAAGTCTCGGATCAAGAGATTCCGAACACGGCGCGCCTGATGAGCGGCATTTACGACGGCATGGAAGTCTACGCAGGGCAGCAACTGACTGAAGGCGCGAAGAATCCGCATCGCATCCTGCGCATTCAAGGCAAAGAAGCCTGCGAGATGTATCTGCTCTCTGAAGTTCAGGATGTCTACCGCAATCAAGGCGTGAACATCGCCGATAAGCACTTCGAGATCATCATCCGCAAGATGCTCTCAAAAGTGCAGATCACCAAGAGCGGCGGCAGCGATCTCTTGCCGGGCGAGCTGGTCGATCACTTGCAGCTGCTCGCGCTCAATGACGAGCTGATCAAAGCGGGCAAAGAGCCTGCGCAAGGCGTGCCAGTCCTGCTCGGCATCACTAAAGCAGCGCTCAGCACGGATAGCTTCCTTGCCGCGTCCAGCTTCCAGCACACCATCAAGGTTCTGGCTGGCGCAGCTATCGAAGGCAAGAAAGATCAGCTCTACGGCTTGAAGGAGAACGTGATCATCGGCAAGCTGATCCCAGCTGGCACAGGCTTCCACACTTATCGCGATCGTGAGCTTGTCGCGCCGAGCGTGACGCTGGAAGCGCAAGGTGCGCTCGATCGCGACGCCGAAGTGGACGACGAGCTGATGCAGGATAGCATCAGCTTGGGCGATGAGGGCGACTCAGGCAGATAGCGCAGCGCACACAGACGAGCAGCGCGTGAGAAGTTCTCACGCGCTGTTCATTTCTCGCGAGAATGCGCAGTCCCGTGCGCTCAGCCGACAGGCAGCACAGGGCGGAACTTATAGCCGTACAGAATCACGCCGTCAGGACCGTCAGTGCGCAGCTTGCGCGTCACCATCTCAACGCGCATCCCGATCTCGGGCGCGCCGTCTAGGTCGGTCAGCTGCGCCGTCAGCAGCGGACCTTCATCCAGTTTGATCAGCGCTAAGATGTACGGCGCCTGTTCCTCAAAGCCTGCAGGCGGCTCTTGCACCACAGTGTAACTGAAGACCTCGCCTTTGCCGCTGAGCGTATATTCCGTCTTCGCCTCGGCAGCGCACTCAGGGCAGATGTCGCGCGGCGGAAAGATGAACTGACCGCAGGACGGACACTGCTCGCCGATCAAAGCGTAGCGCTGTGTTTTGACGCGCCAATTCTGAGCGATGTGCATGGCTGCCGTCCTAGCGCGCAACGCGCACTTTCTCTGCGCCGACCTTCACCACAATAGGCGACTCTTGGCGCGACTCCGCCGCGCGCTCGCGGCAAGCAGGGCAGACGTGGCGCGGCGGAAAGTAGACGGTCTGGCAGTTCTCGCAACGGACAGCCTTCAGCGCGTAACGTTGTGCCTTCAGACGCCAATTCTGTGCGATGTGCATAATCTTCACTCCGATCATGATTCACGTGCTTGTGCAGAAGCACGTTGTATGCTTGTGCCGTATGTCACAAAATGTAGCGCCTTACGACTCTCAAAATCTCTCAGAGAACTTGTGTGAGCTGGCAAAATCGCTCAGAGAGTCGCTGAGATAGCGTGTCAATGCACGGCGCTGCGCTGATTCTCATCATACGCTCAGCGCGTCGTTCAAGACTGCTGACTAGAATCTCAGCGTACAAGCCAGTTCTTTTAGAAAGGTCTAGCCTTATGGATCAGCTCTCAAGACGTGATGTCCTCAAGTTGCTCGGCGTTGGCGCGCTCGGCGCAGCGACGATGGGTCGGGTTGCGTTCGCGCCCAGTCCTGCGCTTGCGCAAGGCGCACCTGCTGCGACACCTATTGCCTTTTTTAGCTTTGCGCTCGGCGCGATGCAGCTCACGGTCATTCGCGATGCAGCGCGCTCACAGGATCCGTCTATTTTAGGACGCAACGCACCTGAAGGCGGCATCGCTGAGGTGCTGAAGGCGAACAACTTCCCTGCGCCTATCAACGCGACCTTCAATGTGTTGCTGGCGCGCAGCGGCGACAAAGTCATTCTGTTCGATACAGGCTTCGGCGCTGGCGCAGGCGGCGCGTTAGTGGCGACGCTCGACTTGCTCGGCATTGCGCGCGACGCTGTGACCGATGTCGTCCTCACGCACATGCATCCTGATCACGTCGGCGGCGCCCTGACCGATGGCGCGTTGACTTTCCCGAATGCTACCTATCACTATTCGCAGGCTGAGTTTGACTTCGTGAACAGCCTAGCAGCTGATTCGCCTTTGGCAGGCATCGCTGCGACCAACAAGGCGATTTTTGAAGCGGCAGGCGATAAGCTCAAGCTGTACGCTGCTGACGCTGAAATCTTGCCTGGCATCACGAGCGTCGCCGCGTATGGTCATACGCTCGGTCACACGGCGTTCCGCTTCGAGTCAGATGGTCAACAGATGATGCACCTAGTGGATACAGCGCTCAACAGCGTCGTCTCGCTGGCGCGTCCTGATTGGCAAGCCAACTTCGACGTGAACGGCGAGTTGGCGTCTGAAACGCGCCGTCGTCTGTTCGGCGAGGTAGCGCGCAGCGGCATGCGCATGTTCGCCTATCACTTCCCGTTCCCTGGCACAGGCTTCGTCATCGCCGAAGGCGAAGGCTTCCGCTTCATCCCTGCCATGTGAGAACACAAGGGCGAGCTGCACAAGCTCGCCCTTTTTCGTTCAGTCCGCCGCCGACTCGCGCAGTTGCGCTAACTTTGCTGCCTCAGGATCAGCGATCACGGCGCCGCCGCGCACAGTCGCGCCGATCACCAAGCCTGCCGCTACCAGCACAATGTTTTTGATGATATACTGCCCTTCGAGCGTAGGCGCGTAGGGAAACTGCGTGAACGTCTCGGCAGGGAACAGAAACAGCGGCGTGACCGTGCCGATCATCTGGAACAAGAGCAGCAGCAGCGTGATCCGCATGAACTTGCCCGCGATCAAGCCCAGTCCGATCAGCGTCTCAAGCGTCGCCAGCATGGGCAGCGCAAGCTGCGGCTGAACAATGCCGAAGGTCAGCGTCTGAATGGTCTTGGTCGCCAGTTCCTCAGCCGGGCTCAGGTCAGGGAAGAATTTCAGCACGCCGAACCACAGGAACACAATTCCCAAGCCAACGCGCAGGATCATCACACTGTATCGCGCCATCCAGCGCGTGAGTTTCACATCAACCGTCTTGAAAAGTTGCACAGCACGTTCCATGTCCATCTCTCCGTTCAAGGTTTGTGCATTCCTTCACAAGTTTTAGCACAGAGTCAGAGCTGTGCCAAACAATTTGACTTTTGGACGCTCTGCCGTAAGGTTGAGTGGCAGTCACAAAAACAACGAGGACTTGACTGATGCATCCGATCCTGAAAGCGCTTGAAGGCGGCTTGATCGTCTCTTGCCAAGCGCAACCACACAGTCCTGTTTACGGCGCTCGATTTATGGCGGCATTTGCGCGGTGCGCCGAGCTTGGCGGCGCAGTGGCGATCCGCGCCAACGGCGCGCGCGATGTGCGCGCCGTGCGCCAAGCCGTCAGTTTGCCGATCATCGGCATCAATAAGCGGCGCAATCCACGCTATTCGGTCTACATCACGCCGACCTTCGAGTCGGCGCGGCAAGTGGTGCAGGCAGGCGCGCAGATCGTGGCGCTGGATGCCACACATCGCACGCGGCAAGGCAAGCTGACGCCGGAAGTGCTGATCAGGCGCATCCGCGAAGAGCTAGGCGTCTTGGTGATGGCGGATATTGACACGCTCGAAGAAGCGCAAGCGGCTGAGGCGAGCGGCGCCGACATGATCGCCACGACGCTGGCAGGCTACACAGAGCAACGTGAGCGCACCTTAGGCGCTGATCTAGACCTTGTGAGCGCATTGGCGGCGCGTCTGCGCGTGCCTGTCATCTGCGAAGGTCGCCTCGCAGCGCCAAGCGACGTGCGCGCCGCGTTTGAGGCAGGCGCCTACGCCGTCGTCGTCGGCACTGCCATCACCAATCCAATCGCCATCACACAGGCGTTTGTAGCAGCGCTGCCCAAGCGTCATTAGCGTCAACTATCAACAACAGGCGACTTGCCCTTACTGCGCAGCCAACGTCCGAGCAGTGCACGCCGCACGCGCCGCCATGCCGACTCAACCTGCTTTTCCTCGGCGATCTCAGGCGGACGCGGCGCGTAGCGCTCTGTGATGTAAGCATCTGTGATGGTCATGATCGGCTGTCCTTCTTCGTGCAGCGCGCGCGCTGTGCGCTTGCCGCGCTCCAGAGCAGTGTCGCCTGTGCTGAGCGGCACGCCGAGCCGTCGTGCAGCGCGCTCTAGCCGCGCGTAGGCGCGTCCAATCGGACTGAGCCGATCTAAGCCGCGATAGTCTATCCACCAGATGAGCGCCACGCCGCCGAACGAGAGCAGCGCGATGATCGCAGCCACAGCCAGCAAGCCGCTCAGGAAGTCGCTCACAGGCGGCGGCAGCTCCAATGGCGAGAGCGGCGGCAGAGTCGGCGTTGGCGAAGGCGTTGGGCTAGGCGACGGCGAAGGCGTCGCGCTCACAATCGGCGGCGGCACTTGGAGCGGCGCGACGGCGTCGGCGGTTGGCTGAGTCGGCGTCGGCGATGGTGTCGGCGTCGGTGTGGCAGTTGGCAGCGGCGTCGGCGTGAGCGCGACCTGTTCAGGCTCAGCGCGATTGATCACGCTCTGTGAAGCGGTCGGCTCAAACTCGACCCAGCCTGCGCTCGGAAAATAGACTTCGACCCAAGTGTGCGCGTCGCGCTCGCGCACTACGAAGTAGCGATTCTCAGGATCGTAGACGCCTTGCGAGAAGCCTGCCGCCATGCGCGCAGGCACGCCTTGCGAGCGCAACATGATGATCATGGCGGAAGCGTAATAGGTGCAATACGCTTCACGGCGCTCGAAGAGCATCCAATCCACAGGCTCGCGACCGACAGGCGGATCGCTCAGAGCATCTCGATAGGCGATGTTTTGGCGCAGCCAAGTCTCAATGGCTTTCGCCTTGTCGTAAGGCGTCTGCGCATTGGCAGCGCGCACGATCTGCTGCGCCAAATCGCGCGTGCGCTGCGTGATCTCAGGCGGCACTTGCAGATACTTGCCGGTGATCCAAGCAGGATACTGCGTGCCTGTGCGCCGCAGCATCTCAGGGCTGGCGGCGCTCACCGAAGAGACCACAGAATATTGCGCACCGCGTAGCAATGGCTCACCTGCCCAAAAAGTCAGCGGATCGGCGATGCCGCTGCCGCGTTCGATGAAATCCAGCTGGATGCGCACAGGCAGGCGAATGGTCTTCAATTGCGGCGCAGCGTAAACCAAGCGCGAGGCGCCCATCGTGATCACGAAACGTTGCGTCACGTCGCGGCGCATCCCTGCCTGCGTTGGCGAGTGGCTCAGCGTGATGCCGCCGCTGCCGATCCGCTGCTCAGCATTCGGATTCGTCGTCCATTTGCCGCCTTGATAGGTGTCAAATGTGCTGGACTTCCAATAGTAGCGCGGTCCGGGCGGCGCATCCACTGCCATCACAATTTGATTGCCCAAGTTGATCGGACCGCCGAGCTGCAGCTGATCGCCGCCGAAGTAATTAGCGGTCAGCGGACCTTGCCCTTCGAGCGAGCCGAACAGCCGATTCGCCATGTCCATCAGCCGCGAGAGCGATTCTTCGTTCAAAAATTCTTGGAAGCGCCGCGCGTTCTCTTGCGCGTTGCCTGTTGGCAGCGCCCAAGCCAGCAGAAGCGCCACAGCCGCCACTAATCCGCCTAAGCGGAAAAACCAGCGCCGCACTGAGCTGCGAAACGCCAAGCGACTGATGTACCAATCGTACTCGCGCGCATCAATGTGCGAGCGAATCAGCAGCAGCAGCGCCAAGAAAAGGTAGAGAATCACGTAGCCATCATAGTTGCTGCTCGGATCAGTGTTGTAGACACTGTTCAGCACCAGCACGATGCCCGGCGGCAAAATGGCGCGCCAGACGCGATCCAGACGGAACAGATGCCACGCCGTGTTGTGTCCCAAGAACCAGAACAGCACGGAAAGCACGACGATCAGCAAGAACGGATCGAGACCGACGCCTTCTGAGAAGCCGCCTTGCAACGTCGCCAAAAAGCGCATGACCACGCTGTATATCCGCTCGGCAACGTCGCCCGGCGCGGCGAAGAACTGCACCACTAGCACTGCGCCAAGGCTGTAGATGCCGCTCAGGATCAGCGCCGTCAGCTCAGAATATTGACTGCGCGAGAGCAAGAAGCCGAAGATGACCGAGAGAATCGCGACAGGCACGATCTGGCTCAGGCTGACTTCCCAATTGCCGCTCTGCCTGACGAACTCAGCGGCAAAACTGAGCGTCTGGTTCATCGCCAGCACAGGCAAGACCATCATGACGCAAGCGATGAGGAGCGCTGAGAGATCGCCGCGCGTGAAAAGCATTCGCAAGCTGTTGCGCAAGCGCCGCCGCAAGATGTCCCAATCGAAGCGGCGCGGTCGGCTAGTTGAGTAGCGCAAGGACTCTTCACTCACAAAGGCTGATCGAATACGCACAGTGTAGCGGCACTCAGGCGCAATGGCAAGGCAGGCTCACCATACGCTAAAATCTGCCTCACTATCGCTTCAGGCAAGAGGAGATCGCATGGACGAGACGCTGAATGTGCTAGTGCTGGTGGATTTCAACGACGCGCTGATGAACCGCTTGAAGAGTCTCTCGCCGCGCCTGAAATTCACGCGCAGCCTTGCGCGAGCTGCCAACGAGATTCCGCGTGAGGTATGGGCGAACACAGATATCCTCTATACGGCGCGCCTGCTGCCCGAGCCTGATCAAGCGCTGCGCTTGCGCTGGATTCAGCTGCACTTCGCAGGCATAGACGCCGTCATCGACTCGCCCGTCATTCAGAATCAGAACGTAATCTTGACCACTGCGAGCGGCATTCATGCCTCGACCATCGCTGAGTACGCCTTCGCCATGATGTTGGCACATGCGCGCAAAATTCCGCTCATGTTGCGCCATCAGGCGCGCGCTGAGTGGTCAGAGAAGCGCTTTGAGATATTCATGCCGCGCGAGCTGCGCGGCTCGACCTTAGGCATTGTCGGCTACGGCAGCATCGGTCGGGCGACGGCGCGCCTTGCCAAAGCCTTCGGCATGACCGTCCTAGCGACCAAGCGCAACGTGATGCAGCCGATCAGCCGCAATGAATACGAAGAGGAAGGCGTAGGCGATCCGCAAGGCGAGTGCGTAGATCGGCTCTATCCGCCTGAGGCGATCCGCTCGATGGTCAGCGCTTGCGATTTCGTCCTCGTGACCTTGCCGTTGACGCCGCAGACGCGCGGTTACATCAACGCGAGCGTCTTCGAGGCAATGCAGCCGCACGCGATCTTCATCAACGTCGGGCGCGGCGGCGTGGTAGATGAAGAAGCGCTCATCGCCGCCTTGAAGACGGGCAAAATTGGCGGCGCGGCGCTCGATGTCTTCGCGCGCGAGCCTTTGCCGCAATCCAGTCCGCTGTGGAGCATGGAAAACGTGATCATCAGTCCGCATTTGGCAGGCAACACGGCGCGCTACAATGAGCGCGCTGTGGACTTGTTCGCTGAGAACTTGATGCGCTACTTGGAGCGAAAAGAGCTGCTCAACCGCGTTGACCTGAGTCAAGGCTACTAGGCTGTGCGCTCGCCGCCATCAATAGCAGCCACAAGCAATGCATCGAGAAAATGCCGAGCGGATAGAAATCCACTATGCCGATCAGGAATAGCGCACAAGCGCCAGCAGCGAGCGCCAGCTGTCCACAGTCGCGTCTGTTGTGCCATGCGATGCGCGCCCATGCCGCCAGCAGCGCGCTCCACAAAACCATGCCAACTGCGCCTAGCTCGCTCAGGATGAGCAACGGCACGCTGTGGACGTTCTCAGCGCGCAACAAGCCGCGATACGGACTTTTCACCAACAAGTCACGCGCTTCCCACGCAAACGTGCCGATGCCTGTGCCTGCTATCGGATAGCGCTCGATGATCTGCCAAGCGAACGCGATGAAAATGCCGCGCTGCGCCACGCTGATCTGCTCAACCGACTCGTCTCTGATGCCTGCGCGCGCCTGCAGGAACGGCGCATAAGCAAGGCTGAACGTCGCGACGATCAGCGCGCCGAGCGCGCCTGCGCACAACGTGCGACGCCATTGCCACACGCCGCGCCGCACTGTCCAAAAGCTCAAGCCGCCTGCCGTGATAATGCACGCGATCCAAGCCGCACGGCTGAAGGTCAGGCACAGCGCCCACAGACACAAGGCGAAGGTCAGCGCGCGCACGACGTGACGCCATGCACGGCAGGTATCGGGCAGCCATGCGCTCATCGCCAACAGACTGACCGCCAAATAGCCGCCGACTACATTCGGATGCACGCTCAAGCCGTACGGACGCAGCAAACGCGCGCCGTCCGCCTGTAGCACGCTCAAGCCTTGCCGTCCTGCGTATAGGTTCAGCTCGCCGAGCGCGCGCAAGCCTAGATCATCCTGAAGCGCCATCTGCCCGATGACTACAACGCTCTGCACAAGCGCACCTGCCGCCAGAGCGCCGATCAGAGCGCGCGCTGAGAGCGGCATGCAGAGCGCCACCAGACCGACCGCAGCAGCAGCCGAAAATTGCAGCGCGCTACTGCCTGCCACATCCGCGTAGCGCGCCCAAGACGGCGAGAGCAGCGTCCAAGCGACCAGCAGCGCTCCGAATGGCAGCAGCCATCGCCGTGCGTCGCGCAGCGCAGCGCCCAAGCCACGCAAACCGAGCAACAGCCAACAGAGCAACGCCACGGCGATTGGCACGGCGATCAAGAAGCCGAGAAAGTACGGCTCAGGCGGCGGACGCAAGCCTTCAGGATAGCTGGGACGCAGCCACCAAGCGCCGAGAAAGGCGATGGTGAGCAGGCAACTGCGCAACGTCGCACTTAGGATATTGCGCAGTCCCTGCCACATGCTGAGCCTAGCTCAGTTCGCCCTGCCGACGATCTGCCACTGTCCTGTGCCTTGCAAGCGCAGGAAGTAGACATTGCCGTCGCTGGCTGAGACGAACAGCTCGTTCGGATTCGAGCCTGCTTGATAGGTGCCGCTGTAGGCTTGGGCAGGCGCCAGCGCGTAGCCAAGCACATTTTGCAGCGGTCGCGTATCAAACCAGACTTGAGTGACCCACACCAGACCTATTTGCGCGGTCGGCACGAACCTGCCAGGCGGCGGCGGCGCGATGGGCGGCGGCAACGGCACGCCTTCTACCCATGTGTTGTTGTACGCGCCGACTCGGAGATCGGAGGTGAGGATGAAGACGCGGTTGAGCGGCGGAAAGAAGAACGCTGCGCCGCGCTCAAACTGTTGGAAGACCATCGCTGAGAACTGCGGCTGCTGATCAGGGCAGATGTTGTTCGGCGGCGGCGGACGGAAGAACCACTGAATGCGGCACGCAATCTCGACCGCGATGGCGCGCTGCGTGCGTTGCCCTGCGCGCTCGGCGATCAGGCGGAAGATGACCGATGTGCCGAGTCGCTCTTCAGCGCTGAAGGTCTGCTCGCCTTGCGGCAGCACCTGTTGCCGCGAGACAGTCTGTCCGCGTCCATCAAGGCTCTCCAAGAAAATTGTCTCAGCATCGGCTTCCCACGTCACGACGATGGCGCTGCCTTGCGGCACGCTCAGAGCGCTCGTGTTGAAAGCGATGATGGCAGGCGGCGCAGGCGTCGGCGTGCGCGTGTTAGTCGGCGTCAAGGTGAAAGTCGGCGTGTTGGTGGCAGTCTCAGTCGGCGTTGGCGTGAAAGTTGGCGTGAAGGTCGGCGTCGGCGTGAAAGTGCGCGTGAAAGTCGGCGTGTTGGTGGCAGTGGCAGTGTTGGTCGGCGTGAAGGTCGGCGTGAAAGTTGGTGTGAAGGTCGGCGTCGGCGTGATGGTTGGCGTCGGCGTCAACGTATCCGTCGGCGTGAGCGTCGGCGTGAACGTTGGCGTGTTGGTCGGCGTCGGCGTATCGGTGAAAGTCGGCGTGATGGTCAGGCTGGGCAGGACGGCGATGGTAGGCAAAGGCGGACGCTCACGGCAAGCGCTCAGCGCCGCCAAAACAACACTTACGGCGAGCAAGCGGCTGAGATGACGCAACATACAATCTACTCCTCAACAAGCTGCGCGGAGCTACCAGCGTTCAAGGCGCGGCGACGCTGCAAGACGTAATTCGCCAGCTCCAAGTCCAGCTGCCGATCATCGAGAACGTTTGTCACGGCTGCGGCAAGGCGATCGGGCAGGTCGCGGCGGCGCGCCTTCGCCACGCGGTCGAGCATGACGAAATAGCGCGTGAGCTGGTTCAAAACGCGGTCGAGCGTGCGCGCCGCTTGCAAATTCGCCGAGACGTTGCTCGCGATCTGGCTTGCCGCCGCGTGATTGTCGATCAAGAGCGCCACGCGGCGCTGTAATTCGGCAGCGACGGCGTGGAAAGCGCGCAGCTCTTCGTGTAGCAGGTCGCGCTGCGGACGCAGACGCGCAGCTAGGCGCAAATATTCGAAGGCGTCGCGGTCGCGTCCTGCATCTATCATGGCTTCGACGGTCGCCTCAAGCTGATCCATGTGCGCTTGCGCCTCGGCAAGGCGCGCTTCAAGGTCGTGCTCATAAGCAGCGGCGCGTTCTGCGTAGTGATAGAGCGCAGCCAAGCGCGATTCAAAGCCTGCCAGGATGTTCAGCTGCTCAGGCGCTGCCGCTGGCGCAGGCTCGCTACGCGGACGGCTGACTAAGCCGCGCAATGTCTCAAACAGGCGATTCATCGGTAGAGCGCCTCGAAGTGCGCGAAGTAATCAGGAAACGTCTTGGCAGTGCAGGCAGGATTTTTGATGCGCACGCCGTCCAGCGCCAGACCAGTGACGGCAAACGCCATTGCCATGCGATGATCGTCATAGGTCTCGATCTCAGCAGGCTGTAGCGCGGACGGATAGATGGTCAGCGAGTCGGCGCGCTCTTCCACTTGCGCGCCCAACTTGCGCAGTTCGGTCGCCAGCGCCGCAATGCGATCCGTCTCTTTGTGCCGAATGTGTCCGATGTTGCGGATGTGAGTCGGCGTGCTGGCAAACGGCGCGATCGCCGCTAAAGTTTGCGCTGTGTCGGACATAGCGTTCAGGTCAACGTCCACGCCGCGCAATTGTCCTGTGCTGCGCACTTCCAGATAGGTCGCGGCACGTTCCACTTGGCAGCCCATCTGCTCCAGCACATCCACAAAGCGCGCGTCGCCTTGCAGCGAGTTCGCTGAGAGATGCGGCACGCGCACACGACCGCCGATCAAAGCGGCAGCGGCGAAGAAGTAGGTCGCGTTGCTGGCATCAGGCTCAATCACATAGCGCTGCGCTTGATAGCGCTGTCCTGCGCGCACATGATAGTTCCGATAATCGCTCTTATCAGCGCTGACGCCAAACTGCGCCATGACGCGCAAGGTCATCTCGATATACGGCTCGCTGACCACTTCGCCTGTCAAGCAGATCGTGACGTCGCTGTGCGCGTAAGGCGCCGCTTGCAACAGCGCCGAGACGTATTGACTGCTGTTGGTCGCCTCAAGCGCGACCGTGCCGCCCTGCAAGCCTGCCGCGTGAACAGTCAGCGGAAAGGCATCGGCAGCGCCTTCGAAGCTGAATTGCGCACCGAGCTGCCGCAACGCCGCTAACAACGGACTGATCGGACGCTGCCGCATACGCGGCACGCCGTCAAAGCGATACGCGCCGTTGCCAAGCGCTGCCGCCGCGACCAAAAAACGTGCTGTTGTGCCGCTGTTGCCCACGAACAGATCGGCGCGCGCGGCAGGGAAGACGCCGCCCTTGCCTTGCACTAGGAAGCGCGCTGCTTCCGCTTCCGCTGTGAGCGGAATGCCTAGCTGCTGCAAGGCTTGGCTGCACCAGTGCGAATCTTCGCTGAAAAGCGCGTTTTCCAGCGCGCTTTCGCCTTCCGCAAGCGCCGCCAAGACCAGCGCGCGATTGGTGATGCTCTTAGAGCCGGGCACGTTGATCACAGCATCTATCGGATGCTTCAGCGGACGGATATCTACATAAGCGGGCAGTTGGCTCATAAGTAGATCGGCTCGTTAAGGTTGTGTTTGTATGACCGTGCGCGTCAGGCGGCGGATGATCGTGCGTCCGTTCTCTGGCACGCGCAGCGCAAGGCGCGCGGCGCCGTCTAAAAACACGCTGAGCGTCTGCGGCGTGTTGACCTGATCGGCTGCCACGCGCAGAGTCTCGCGGCGCTGCACGCTATTATCGGCGGCGCGCACTTCAAGCGTATACTCGCCTGACGCTGTCGGCAAGAATTCGACGCGAGCGCCGTTCAGGCGCGGCGCGTCAAGCGGCTGGCTCAGCTCGAAGATCACGGGCAGATTGGCGCAGCGCAACGGCGCGTTCGGCAAGCCAGTCGTCACTTGATTCAAGTCGTCCGCCAACGTCAGCAGCAGCGACGCCGCAGCGCACTCAGGATTGCCGTCCGTCTCAGCGCGCAGCGCCAACGACCATTTGGCGAATTCGTCGCCGCGCAAAACGCTCGGCTCCAAGAGCGATTCGTCAGGCAGCCGCGAGAAATCCACGACGAATGACTCGCTGCTCGTACTCAGCGTGCGCGGTACAAAATTATTGAAGATGTTTGACTCAGGCGCGCGGTTATCAGGATTCACCCATGCCGTCGTCAAATATGTTCCCCACCAGCCGAAGCGATACGTGCCGATGACCGTCGTCTTGGCGCGCGGACTCAAATTGGCGACCGTGCCGCGCAGCGCAGGCGTGGCATTCTCCGCCTCAGCGTTTGTATCGAACCACACCCAATCGAATTCGCCCGAGTCGCTCGTGCCGTTGTTCTGCAGCTCAATGGCGACCGTGACTGCTTGCCCAGGCGCTGGATTCGGCGGCAGAAAGCGCACGCGCGTGATCACAAGGTCAATGTTGCGCGGCGCGTCAGGCGTTGGCGTGAAAGTGGCGATGATCGGACTCGGCGTGCCTTGCACACCTTGACTCGGCGCGATCAAACTGCTCAGCAGGCTGACCAGACCGAACAAGACGGCGATCACGGCGAGCAGCCCGATCAGCACGCGCGGACGCAAAAGCGCCTCGCGCAAGCCGCCGTACGATGGGCGCTCTGAGTACGTGCGCCGCTTCGGAAACAAGACGCCGCTCTGCGCGCGCAAGAACAGGACAGGCGTCGCCCATTCGAGATTGTTCAAGCTGCTGCTGATGGCGCGCCGCGCCTCTGCCACAGCCGCTTCAATCGGATAGCCTTCTGAAAGCGCCCGATAGAACTCATGGGCGAAGACGCGCGCCGCGTCGTCCGTGATCGGAAATTGCATCGCTACCACTGCTGGCACGCCGCGCGCCACAATGCTGGAAGCGATGCCTGAGAACGGATCGCTGCGCGCTTGGCGCGCGCCTTGACAAGCGTTCAGCACGACCAAACGGATACTGTTCTCCTCGACTAGCTCGCGCGCAAGCGCCTCGCCACTGACAGACTGCGTCAGCTCTGTGCGCGGCGCTTCAAATGCCAACATGCCGACCGCGCTGCGCTCATCGAAAGTCGCGTGACCGATGTAATGGAAGACCTGATAGCTGACGCCGCTGCGCAATTTGCGCTGCAGCGTGATCAGCTGTGCGTCGTCTACGCGCTCCAGCTCCAGCAAGCCGCGCTGGCGCAGATCGGCGGTCGCCTCTTGCAGACTTTGCCATTCCGCTTCAACGTTCAGCGTCGCCTGATCTTTCGGGCTGCTGATCAGCACTAGGACGCGCAGCGGCAAGCTGACCTCGACCACAGGACGGATATTGATCAGGCGCGGATAGCGGATGATCGGCGTCTGGCGCGAGAGCGCCAAATAATCGCCCGACGGATCGCGCAGCAATTCCCACGGCAAATCATAGAGCGACTCTGCCTTATCGAGGTTGAGTCGGACGCGCAAGCCGCGCTCGCCTGCTTGCGAGCGGCTGGTCAGATAGGCGGCGTAAATCTGACCGCTGAAGACGGCGCTGAAGAGCTTCTCGCCAAAGGCGCGTGCAGCGCGCGCTGCTTCGCCGCGCGGCGCGCGCGTGCTGCCATCGAGGATGCCGATGATGCGCGTCGCTTCGGCAGGCGTGATCGGATTTGGCACTTCTACTGAGACCGAGCCGACTGGCGAATTCGCCAGCGTCACGCGCAGCTGGTCGTTAGGGAGCGTCTCAATGTTCAGCTCAAAATCGAGGTAATCCTGCGTCGCCATGGTGCGTCGCCTTTCCACAGCTGAAAATCCGATCTTCGCGCCAAGCGCACATTGTAAAAAGAGAACGGCGCGGTGTCAATTTATCAGGCGGTCGCCGCTTGGACGCTTTTCTTACGAAAGATTAGCGCCGCTCTTGTGTTCTTCCTACGCGCAATGCCTATACCTATAGGCAGATAGGCAACGCTGAGGCAACGGACGAGCGCTGAACAAAAAACTGACCTCAGGTTGCGCAAAAAACGCGATCAGAAGAGCAGGAGGTAAAAAAGCCATGTCGCTCATTCGCCGTGACTACAATCCGTTTGAGGAAATGGATCGCATGATGGAGCGGATGCGCTCGATGATGAACGCACTCATGCCGATCAGCTGGGACGTGCCGCGCCTGAACGATATCAGCACACTGGCTGTGGATATGACCAGCGACGAGAACAGCGTGACCATCCGCACAGCGCTGCCCGGCTTCAAGCAGGACGAAATTGACATCAGCGTGCAGGGCAACGTGCTGACCATTAGCGCTGAGACCAAAGCCGAGCGCGAGGACAAGCAAGCCAACTGGCACATCCGCGAGATGCGCTACGGCAAGTTCGCGCGCAGCGTGGCGTTGCCTGAGGACGTGCTGACCGACAAGGCTGAGGCGACGCTTGAAGACGGCATCCTGACCATCAAGTTGCCCAAGCAGAAGCCGAGTCCGATCCACAAGATCGCCGTCACCGTCAAGAATCTGCTCAGCGGCGGCAAGAAGAGCGAGTGAGTTCAACGCGGCAAGGGACGCGCACAGCGTCCCTTGTGTTTTTCTCAGAGAATCTCAGTGGGATCGACATCCACGATCCAATGCGCCGCCGCTTCGCCGATCAAGCGCGATGGATCAGTGGTGCGCGCGATGATGTGCCAATAGTAGACGCCGTCCAGCTTGGCGAAGTGCGCTGCAGTCGGTCCGATCAGGCGCGTCGCGCTCAAATTTTCCGCCGCAATGTGCGCGCGCAGCACATCAGCCGCCGCTTCTGCCTCGCGCTGCGCCTGCGCAGGACTGGGCGCGCTGAATAGCAAGCGCACCAAGCGCTTGTAAGGCGGATAATCCAACAGAAGCCGATATTCCAGCTCGCGCTGATAGAACGTCTCGTAATCGTGATGTGCCGCCGCTTGAATGGCGTAATGCTCAGGCTGATAGGTCTGCAGAATGACCTTGCCGCCGCGCCAGCCGCGTCCTGCGCGCCCTGCCGCCTGTGTGAGCAGTTGAAACGTCCGCTCAGCGGCGCGATAATCAGGCAGACCGAGCGCTGTCTCCGCCAGCATCACACCGACCAGCGTCACGCGCGGCAAGTCCAATCCTTTCACGATCATCTGCGTGCCGACCAGCACATCCGCCTCGCCGCTCGCGAAGCGCATCCAAATTGCCTCGTGCGCGCCGCGTCCGTGCGCTGTGTCGCGATCCCAGCGCAGCACGCGCGCGCTCGGAAATTCGCTCTCAACAGCCTGTGCGACGCTCTCAGTGCCTGCGCCGAAGTAGCGGATGCGTTCGCTGCCGCATTGCGGGCAATTTCGCAGCGGCGCGCTCTGGTGACCGCAGTAATGGCACACCAACTGACCGCTGTCGCCGCGCTTGTGAAATGTGAGCGGAATATCACAGGCAGGACAACGCGCCACGTAGCCGCAATCGCGGCACAGGACGAAAGTCGCCGCGCCGCGCCGATTCAAGAAGAGCAGCGCCTGCTCGCCGCGCTCGAGCGTCTCGCGCAACGCTTGCCGCAACGCGGCGCTGAACATGCTGCGATTGCCTGCGCGCAGCTCTTCGCGCATATCCACGACGGTCACTGGCGGCAATGGCGCAGCGATTGCCTCAGCTGCCGCATCTGAGGCGCTGCGCGGCACGACTACGCGATTGGGCAG
>DAOTWB010000134.1:0-27904 GCA_034436235.1 Anaerolineae bacterium | reverse complement strand
TGCCAAGCTCATCGCTGCGCTGGGCGACGCACTTGAGGTATCTCTGCGCAATGCGCCAAACGCAACTGTGACAGCCGATGAGAAGCGCATCACGATCACTATCAACGTGCCGAATCTGACGACGCCTGTCGAGGTCGCGATCGGCTTCAACGACTCTGTGTTCTACATCGCGACAGGCGCGGCGGCGGCGCATATCGAGAGCGGCGCGGAAGGTTTTTTGACGGCGGCAGGCTATCGAGAAGCACGTCAGTATCTATTGCCTGAGAGCAGCCAAGTGCTGTACATGGGCAGCGACGCCGTCAATCTGTTCGCCGAGTTTCTCGCGCTTCAGGAAAGCGAGCGCTTCGGACTCTTCAGCGCGCCTGAGTTCTTCAGGAACACGCGCTTCCAAGCGCAATTCTTCGCCAAATTGCTCAGCAGCAGCTCGATCAGCCTCGCCGTGCGCGATGACTTCCAAGTCATGCGCGCCGTGTTGACCTTGCCTGAGTGATTTCTGTCCGTTGTGGGCAGGTGCAGCTGCATCTGCCCGAATATTTTTGGAGGCTAGTGCAATGCATCGCCTACTCAAATGGCTTGTCGTTGTCGCCTTCATTGCGTCCCTGCCGCTCACTGTTCAGGCGCTCGACGCACAAGAGCGCCGCACCTTCACCATCACGGAAGCCGAGATCAACGAGTCGCCGCTGCTCAGCAGAGTGAGCAACTTCATACCGCGCTTCCAAGCTGACCTGCAGCCGAATCAAGTGACCGTCCTGACGACGTTCAAAATCGGGTCGCATAGCATTGGCGTGCTGAGCGTTTTGCGCCCTGAGGTGAGCGAAAGGCGCATCACGTGGACACTTGAGCAGAGCGCCGTCAACAATCCGCTGATTGATGAGATGAATTTGGATACGCTCACCTTGAGCGTGCGCCGCTTGTTGGAAGATATCGTCTTCGATTACACATTCAAACGCGCCGATATCAGGTATGCGCTTGAAGATGTGTCAATTGATGAAGATGCGCTGGTCGTAACGTTCCAGACCAAGAGCAGCTCGTGAGGAGATATATCGCAATGCGCCGTTTTTTCCATGTTTTGATCGCTATCGTCGCTGTTCTGCTCGCTGTGCCTGCGCCGCTTCAAGCGCAGAGCCGCGTCACTTACGTCATCACTGAGCAAGAGATCAACGCCTATCGCTTGCCGCTCTCAGTGCGCCGTTTCGTCAGCGCCGTCAGCGTTGACCTGCAGAACGGTCAGGCAGTGGTGACGGCGAAAGTCACTACTGCCGGTCTGACCTTGAACACGGTCTCGGTCTGGCAGCCGATCATCCGCAACGGTCGTCTCTCGTGGCAGGCGATCAGCGCGACTGTTGACGGCACGCCGCTGAGCGCGGCGCAGCTCGCCACGCTCAACAACACTGCTCGACGCGCCATTGAAGACGCCGTGCGCCGCTACATTGATAGCCGCGTGCGCGGACGCTACACAGTTGAGAGCATCAGCATCACAGAGAGCGAGCTGACCGTGACCGTCTCGTTCAGCCGTTGAGCGCAGGCGACGACTCAGTGCGGCATCGGCTTGTGTTATAATCTAGCTATCCCGAAATGCGCCGCACAAGGAGTCTCTGCTCGTGTCAGACCAAGCGCTCTACTTGAAATGGCGTCCGCGTGGCTTTGATGAGGTGATCGGTCAGACGCACATCACGCGCACGCTGCGCAACGCCATTGTGCAAGATCGCTTGCGGCACGCCTACCTTTTCAACGGTCCGCGCGGCACAGGCAAGACCACGATGGCGCGCATTCTAGCGAAGGCGGTCAATTGTTTGCATCCTGATCTGCAAGCGCGACCGTGCAACGAATGCCGCCATTGCATCGCCATTAACGAGGGACGCTTCCTTGATCTGATCGAGATTGACGCCGCCAGCAACAACGGCGTGGACGACGTGCGCGACCTGCGCGAGAAGGTCGGCTTTGCGCCTGCGGAAGGTCGCTACAAGGTCTACATCGTGGATGAAGTGCATCGCTTCTCAGGCGCAGCTTTCGATGCGCTGCTCAAGACGCTCGAAGAGCCGCCGCCGCACGTCATCTTCGTCTTGGCGACCACTGAGCTGGACAAAGTGCCGCCGACCATTCGCAGCCGCTCGCTCACCTTTGAGTTTCGGCGCGTCTCGCTGAACGACGTGGTTGAGCGACTCGCCAAGATCGCGGCGGCAGAAGGCGTCCAAATTGATCGCGCCGCATTGGAGCTCATCGCGCAGCAAGGCACGGGCAGCGTGCGCGATAGCATCAGCCTGCTCGATCAGCTGATCGCCGCGCCTGATGAGCGCATCACGCTTGAGGTCGCTGAGCAGATGCTCGGCACAGCCAGCAATCGTCTGGTCAGCAAGCTGGCACAGGCAATTCTCGACAACAATCCGACCGACGGCCTGGACGTGATCGCCACAGCGATTGCCGAAGGCGCTGATCCTGCTCAATTTGGACGGCAGATCGTGGAATATTTACGCCAACTGCTGCTGACGTGCGTCGGCGGCGCGCACTTGGTGGAGACGAGCGATGAGCGCCGCGCTCTGCTGACGCACCAAGCCGCTCAAGCCAGTCGCGAGCTGCTCCTGCGCGCCGTGCGCGCCTTCAACACTGCGCTGAGCGAAGTGCGCAGCGGCTGGCAGCCGCAATTGCCGCTCGAACTTGCGCTCATCGAAAGCACACGCCCATTGCCTGCCGAGAGCGCGCCTGTTGCGCCTGCCGCTGCTCAGCCCAGAAGACCGATCGCGCCGCCGCCTATCAAGGGCGATGCTGAGGACGCTGACGAGCCGCCTGCGCCTGCTTCATCAGCTGCCGCGCTGAGCCTAGCGAAGGTCAGGAGCGTTTGGGCGCAAGTTGTGATGCGCGTTGACCAAGAGTCGCGTCCGCTGGGCGCGTTGCTGAAGCAGACAGGCGCTGAACCGTATCGCGTCCGCGAAAGGCAAGTGACCATCGCTGTGAAAGAGAAATGGGCGCGCGACAAAGTGAATGACGATCCTGCCAAGCAACAGCTGCTGACTCGAGCGCTGAGCGCGGCGCTCGGCACGTCGGTGAGCGTCAAAGTGGTGGTGGCAGACGGCACGGGCAGCGCTGAGCATGATATAATGATGGACGATCCGATTCTCAAAGAGCAGATCGAGACAGGCGCAATACCTGTCGAAGAGACCGAAGGAGACTGAATTAGACATGGCGAAACGACGCAGTGGCGGCGCTTTTGGCGGTTCGGGCATGAGCAACAATCCAAACGCGATGCTCAAGCAGCTGCAGAAAATGCAAGAAGATATGGTCAAGGCGCAAGAGGCGCTGGCTGAAGAGATGATCGAGGTGCAAGCGGCAGGCGGCGTCATCACGATTGTGATCAGCGGTCATCAGCGCGTGAAATCAATCACCATCAAGCCTGAGCTGCTCGATACGAGCGATCCTGAATGGACGACGGATTTGCAGGACTTGCTGGTGGTGGCGGTCAATCAGGCGATTGAGCAGAGCCAACAACGCGCTGCCGAGCGCATGGAAGCGGTCAGCGGCGGCATGAGTGGCATGTTGAGCGGCGGTCTGAGCGGCTTGCTGGGCGGCTGAGCAGCGCTGTAGGCATGAGCAAAGCGATTCCAGCATCTGTCACGCGCCTGATCGAGGCGTTCGCGCAATTGCCAGGCGTGGGCAATAAAACTGCCTCACGCCTGACCTACTTTTTGTTGCGCGCGCCTGCGCAGCTCTCAGAAAATTTGGCGCAAGCCATTGCCGAGCTGAAGACGCGGACGCGCTTGTGTCCGATCTGTTTCAACATCACGGAAGAAGAGCCGTGCGCTATCTGCGCCGATCCACAGCGCGACGCCAGTCAGGTCATGATCGTGGAAGAGCCGCTCGATGTGTTGGCAATCGAGCGCACAGGCAGCTTCAATGGACGCTATCACGTGCTGCACGGCGTGATCTCGCCGCGCGACGGCATCGGTCCAGAGCAGCTGAAGATTCGCGAGCTAATCGAGCGCGTGCGGCAAGGCGGCATCGCGGAGCTGATCTTAGGCACGAATCCAGGTCTGGAAGGTGACGCCACGGCGATGTACATCAAGAGCGAGCTTGAGGCGGCAAAATTACATCCGCGCCTGACGCGCCTTGCGCGCGGCTTGCCGAGCGGCGCCGATCTTGAGTATGCCGATGCCGCTACGCTCACGCGCGCTCTGCAAGGGCGTCAGACGTGGTAGCGCTAGGGCGTTTGTCCTAACACTTGGGCGACGGATGGCACAGCGTTAGTGCGCTTCACTTCGCGTCCTTCGCCGTCAAGGATGATGAAAGTCGGCGTTGTCTCGCCGTTGTAGCGCGTCCACAAAGCGTAGCCGACTTCAGTGTGAATGCTCAGGCGCAGCACAGCGGCGCGCTCGCCAAGCGCTTGCGCAAGCGCGCTGACGGCGCTGCTCTGCGCCATGCAGCCGAGGCAGTACTCTGAGTAAAGTTCGATCACGACAGGCGTGCCGTTGCCGAGCCGCGCTTCAACATCGGCGAGCGCGCTGATCGCAGGCGTATCGGTTGGACGCACGACGAGCCAGAAGCCGACCAGAGCGCTCAGCGCGATGAGCCACGCGCCGATGCGCAATACGACAGGCAATTTGCGCACGTTCCACAGCGCCGCGCCAAGCGCGACCAGCAGCGCGCCTGATATCAGGGCGAACGAAAACTGATTGAAGAACGACATCTCCACCTCACAGCGTCTCAATCGGTTGCTCTTGATACGGCTGACCGAGCCGCGCGCGCTCAGCCTCAATGATCGCCGTCTCTTCGGCAGGCGTGGCGCCTAACTTCTTGAAGAGCGGCGCAGGCTCGCGTAGCGCCTGACCGACAGGCAATTGGCTCGGCTGCCAGCGACCAATGGCGTGAGCGCCATCGTAGGTCAGCGCGGCGTGTGTGCGCTCTGTCTCAGCGTACTCACGGATGCTGAGCGTGCCGAGCAGCTGTCCATCATAGCCGAGATACTCGTGCAGGCGCTGCGCGCTGAACGGCAGGAACGGCGCTAGTAGAATTTTCAGATTATCAATCACGCGCAGCACGGTGTAGACCGCTGTGGCAGTATCGTCGCGATCTTCTTTGATGCGCTTCCATGGCGCACGCCGATCTAGATAGGCGTTCGTCTCACGGACGAGCGCCATCGCTTCGCCGAGCGCGGCGCGCAATTTCACGGCTTCCAGCAAGCTGCCTACGCGCTCAAAGGCTGATTCTGAGAGCGCCAGAATGGCTTGGTCGTCGGCGGTCAGCGCGCCTGGCTGCGGCACAGCGTTGTTGAAATGCTTGCGCGCAAAGCCGAGCATCCGATTGACCAAGTTGCCCCAAGCTGCCACCAGCTCGTTATTATTGCGCGTCACAAAATCCGCCCAGCTCCAATCGGCGTCTTTGCTCTCAGGCAGCGCGGCGCTGATCGCATAGCGAATGGCATCCGCGTCGTAGCGCGCCAAGATATCGGTCATCCACACTGCCCAGTTGCGGCTTTTGCTGAATTTCTGCCCTTCGATGTTCATGAATTCGTTGGCAGGCACGTCGTAGGGCAGGTTGATCGGCGCCGTGTTGCCTTCGGCGGCGTAGAGTCCGTCTATGCCGAGCAGCTCAGCGGGCCAAATGATGGTGTGGAACTCGATGTTATCTTTGCCCATGAAGTAGAAGCTCTTGGCGCTCGGATTGTACCACCAGTGCCGCCATGCATCTGGCTGCCCGATGTTGTGCGCCCACTCGATGCTGGCTGTGAAGTAGCCCATAACCGCCTCAAACCAAACGTACATGCGCTTGTTCTCGTAGCCTGCCACAGGCACCGGAATGCCCCAGTCAATATCGCGCGTGATCGGACGCCCGACTAAGTCCGCTACTTTGTTGCGCGAGAGCATCAGCACGTTTGGACGCCAATGCTCCTTGCCTTCGGCGAGATAGGCGGTCAATTGTGGGATGAAGGCGGTGAGGTTGAAGAAAAAATGCTCTGTCTCGCGAACGACAGGCGTGCTGCCATCGGTCTTGCTGCGCGGATTGATCAGCTCAAGCGCGTCGAGCAGGCTGCCGCAATTATCGCATTGATCGCCGCGCGCGTTAGGAAAGCCGCACTTGGGACAAGTGCCTTCGACAAAGCGATCGGGCAGGAAGCGCTTCTCGCTCTCGCTGTAGAGCTGGCGTTGCGTCTCGCGATACAGATAACCGCGCTCATTCAAAGTGCGAAAGATATCTTGCGCAATGCGATGATGGTTCTCGGTATCGGTGTGCGTGAACAGATCGTAGCTGATGCCGCACGCCTTGAGCGTGTGCAGAAAGCGCCAGTGATAATGCTCAAAGAGCGCGCGCGCCGTCATACCGCGCTTATCCGCTTCGATCAGGATCGGCGTGCCGTGCGAATCTGAGCCGCTGACCATCAAGACGTAATTGCCCTTCAGACGATGATAGCGCGCGAAGATATCGGCAGGGATGTAGGCGCCTGCCATATGCCCAACATGCAGGTCGCCGTTGGCGTAGGGCCAAGCCACTGAGACGTGAATGTATTCAGGCAAGGTCTTCTTCCTTTCCAGCCGCAATGCAGCGCCTTAGAAAACGAAAAACCGCCGAAGGCATTCAGCGGTCACAAGACAGCGCACAAGGCAAGCACAGGCGTTCAGCGTGCTGCAAGAGAGCGCTGTCTGGGATCGGTCGGCATTCGTCGGGCGCGCGTCACTGTTTTCATGTGGCTAGTTATGCCACATTTTGCGCCAAACGGCAAGCGC
The DNA here is from genome assembly GCA_034436235.1 of Anaerolineae bacterium. Classification (GTDB taxonomy): domain Bacteria; phylum Chloroflexota; class Anaerolineae; order Aggregatilineales; family UBA2796; genus CP2-2F. The sequence goes on along the minus strand of DAOTWB010000134.1, from coordinate 21,191 downwards.
GAAAAGATGCCCCTACGGGGACTCGAACCCCGGTTTCAGCCTTGAAAGGGCCGCGTCCTAGACCTCTAGACGATAGGGGCGACGAACTTGCGCAAGTTTAGCACACTGCACAATATGCGTCAAGCCTGAGCCTGCAGCGCGCGGAGATTCAACGGAACGTACTTCGGTAGCGCACTGACTCAAGATCAGGTGCAGCGATGAGCGCCTGCTGCGCAGCTGGATCGGCTTTGAGCGTGGCGAGGAAAAAAGCGGTTGCAAAGTGCTTGACAATGGCGTGCGCACGCGCCGCTTCCCAGACGGCGTCGTTACAGCGTGCGATGTTGGCAAGGCGCGGCATACAATCCGAGAAGATCAGGTGCTGCGCGCCTTCGAAGCTCAGCACAGCTTTTTGGACCGCGCCGATCTGCTCATAGATCGGATAGGCGTCGCGCTCAGGCGGCGTCACGTCGTCCGCCGTGCCAACCATGACGAAGGTCGGCGCGCGCACAGCAGCCAAGCCTTGCGCGCCCATGATTGGCGCGTTGAACGGCGCCAGCGCCAACACAGCCGCCACGCGCGGATCGGCGGGCAGGCGCAACGTGCCGCGCTCAGCGTCTTGCGGCAAGATTGGCGTCAAGATCGCCTCAGCGGATTGCGCGAGGCAAGCGAAATTGATACCTCTCGCCTGAGCGCAGTGTGCATCAAGCGCGCGGAAATCCAGCTGAGCGCCTGCTGCCGCTAACGCTGTATAGCCGCCGTAAGAATGTCCGCTCACGCCGATTTGATCCAGATCGAACAGGCTGTACAGGTCGCTCTGCGGATCGGCGTTGAGCGCTTCTGCCCACGCGATCTGGCTCAGCACGTCGCGCGGACGCAGATACCAGCCAAGCGTCAGACCCGTCTCTGAGTCCGTATCGCCAAGCGTGCTGCCGTTGTGATTGATCGCCAGCACAGCGAAGCCGTGCGAAGCGAGATGCTCGGTCAGGTAGATGCTCTGTGCGGCGTAGCCGCCGTAGCCGTGTGAGAAGATGATGAGCGGATATGGCGCGCCGTCTCGTGCAGGCGGCGCGTTCTGACGCGCCGTCGCGCTGCGCTTGCCATAGCCGTACTCAGCGTAAGCGAACTGAGCATCGGCTTGCGCAGGATACCACAAAAAGCCTCTCAAGATGCGACTCGGATCGCTCTCGATCAAGACTATGCGCACGCCGACGGCATACGCGCCTGCTTGCGCGTAAGGCAGCTGCTCAGTTTGCGCGGCAGCGCGCCACGTTTGCAGCAGCAGGGCGCTCAGGATGACGCTCAAGAACAGCAGACGCGCCGCGTCAAGGCAAAGCGTTGATCTGCGCAGCAAGGGCGAAGTCCTTCTCTGTGATGCCGCCTGAATCGTGCGTGGTGAGCGCCAATTTGACGCGATTGTAGTTGATCGTGATATCAGGATGATGTCCTGCCGCTTCCGCCAGGTGTCCAATTGCGCCGACGAAAGTGAGCGCAGCCGTGAAATCTTTCAAAGTGAACGTGCGCGTGAGCATTCCGCTCTCAAGCGTCCAGCCGCTCAGCGCGGCAAGGCGCTCTGCAACTTGTGCATCGCTCAGTTTTTCAGCCATTTTTCGTTCCTCAGCTTAAAATTGACGGTATGGATGACGATCCACATCAGAATATAGCAAGAGAGAAGGCAAATCACCTATGGTCAAACGTATTTTGCTGACATTACTCGGCGCGCTGATCGGCGCCAGCAGCTTGAGCGCGGCGCACGCCGTCGAACGCCCTGATGCGCCGAAGTATGGCAGGCGCGGCGCCTATGCCGTCGGCACGCGCGAGCTGAGCGCGGAAGGCTTGCCGAACATCACGATCTGGTATCCTGCCGTGCGCGTGCAGGGGCAGCCACAACGCGCGACTTATCAGTACGGACCGCTGATCGGCGAAGGACGCGCCTATCGCGACGCGCCCGCCGATCTGCGCGGCGCGCCTTATCCGCTGCTCATCTTCTCGCACGGTTTGGGCGGCGCGCGCATTCAATCCGTCTTCTATGCGGAGCATCTCGCGTCGCACGGCTTCGTAGTTATGGCAGCCGATCACACGGGCAGCACTTTTGCCGATCTGCTGAGAGGACGCGCTGACAGCATCCTAGAGAGCTTTGCGCGCCGTCCGCTGGAGATATTGCGCCAAATTGAGTACGCCGCCGCGCTCAACGCGGATGATGAGACCTTGCGCGGCGCGATTGACGCTGAGACGGTCGGCGTGACAGGACATTCGTTCGGCGGCTACACTGCCCTAGCAGCAGCAGGCGCGCAGCTGAATATCAACGCCATTCGCGAAGGCTGCGAGAGCGGCAAACTGCCTGAGCAGCAGTGCCTATTCGTGCGCTCAGAAGAGGTCATTTGGCGCGCGCGCGGCTTATCGGCAGCGCCTGAAGGCTTGTATCCGCCGACCGCTGATCCGCGCATCAAATCGGCAGTAGCCTTAGCGCCGAGCAGCGCGCCGACCTTCGGCGAGGCAGGCGCCGCCGCCTTGCGCGTGCCGCTCATGATCATCGTCGGCAGCAAGGATCAAGCGACGCCGCCTGAGCGCGATTCCTATCCAATCTATCAGTCGGTCAGCAGTGCGCAGAAAGCGCTGGTTGTTTTCGAGAACGCAGGACACTACATCTTCGTCGAGCAATGCGTGCCTGCCTTGATCGCGCTCGGTCGCTTTGAGCAATGCTCAGATTTGGTCTGGGATATGCAGCGCGCGCACGATCTGATCAATCATTTTGCGACGGCGTTCTTCCTGCACGCGCTCAAAGGCGATCCAGCGGCGAAAGCGGCGCTCGATCCGACTGCTGTGCAGTTCATCGGCATCACTTATCGGCGCGATGGCGCATGGTGAGCGGCGCGATGCTCAGCGCGGCGATCTCCAGCCATTGCGTCTGTTGAATCGGCACGATTCCGAAGCGCAGATCGCCTTGCGGCGTGATGATCGCGTACTGATTGTCAATCCAAGCGATGAAGCCGAGCGGCGGACGCGGCGCGTAAGGCGTCGCCAGCACAAGCGCGTCGTCCACGTAAAAATGCACGCTGTGCGGCAGCCACTCAAGCCGATAGGCGTGCCATTCCATCAACGCGACCTGAAGCGGCGCTTCGGCAACGCCGATGGCGCATTGCGCGATGTGCCACAAGCGCCGATAGAGCGCAGGCGCGCGCATCAGCGCGAAGCCGAGCGGCGTCAATGGCGCTAAGGCGAGAAAAGCAGGGCGCGAGAAATCGCCAACAGCCGCCTTGAAGCCATCGCCGCGCACGCCGAGCGCAAACGGCATGTTGTGCGGCGGCGCGCCGAAGAAGAACCAAGCGTAGCGCGGCAAGCGTGGCAAGCGCTGGTTCGGCATGAAAGGCTGATTCCAAAAGCCGAAGCCTGCCGTGCCGCGCAGCGTCGCCGCCTCGCCTGAGAAACGCGCGCGCAGGCTCAGGCGCAGCGGCGGACGATTCGGATAGGCTGCGCGCTGCCTATCGGCGTAGTCATAGAGCTGTGCATCGGCGTAGACTTGCCCTGAGACAGTCGGCAAGCGCAATAGTGCGCCGTCCGCCGTCCGCTCGACAACGCCGCCGCCGATCTCAAGCGCGCTAATTGTAGAATTGGCGAGCGGGCGCACGATTCAAGTACCACGTCACATAGAGCGGAATGAGCGTGAGCAGCGGCACTTGGCAGATCAGCAGCGCCGTGGCATTCGAAAGATTGCCGCCTACTTCAGGCAGGCTTGGCGCGCTGCTCAGACTGACGAGCAGCCGCATTCCGTTGAACAGCGCTTGTACCCACACCATGCCGATCAAAAACAAGCGCACGCCGCGCGGTCTGCCGATCCAAGCTGCGATAGAGGCGATCAACGTGATCGCGCCTAGCATCACTGCCAGCCAGCCGACGCCGCCGCCGATGAAATCTATGCCGACCAAGCGCTGCGTCACACCTGACCACACCATCAAGATCAGCGGCAGCATCGGCAGCAAGCCATAGCCAACTGCCGTCGCCGCAATCGCGATCATCAAGCCTAATGGACGGTAACGTCGCCTGCCTTCGCTCATATGCGCTTTGTCCGCTTCCAAAGTCCTTGCGCACTGTACCATTCTAGCGTGAGGCGCACGCCTTCGCGGAACGAGATCGGCGTGAAGCCAAGCTCGCGGCGCGCCTTCTCACTGCTAACCTGCCAATTGTTGAAGACGTATGAGCGCAAATTGAGCGGATAGTACGGCTCGACGCGCGTGTACTCGCTCAGCGCAGTCCACAGGCGCGCCACAAGGATCATCAAGCTGCCCGGCACATTCAGACGGAACGGCGAAATGCCCGCCTCTTCGCTCACAATGCGATTCGCCTCGCGATGTGTGAGCGTCTCGCCGCAGATATTATAGACCTCGCCGACGCGTCCGCGCTCTAACGCGCTCAAGATCGCCTGTGCTACGTCGCCCACGTAAACAGGAAACGTGATGTAATTGCCGCCGTCCACCTGAATGCGGATGCCTTTCAGCGCGTCTTCGATGAACAGCCGATTGAAGGCATAGCGTCCGCCCGGACCGTAGAATGCGCCCGGACGCAGCACTACTACCGGCAAGCCCGACTCGCGCTGCGCTTGCAACGCCAACTGCTCAGCGCGCAGCTTGCTGCGCTGGTACGGATCGGTCGGATCGGTCGGATGTGTCTCATCCACTATGCGCCCTGCCAACGGCTTGCCGACCACGACCACAGTCGAGATATGCACAAACTTCTCCACCTGCGCAGCGAGCGCCGCTCGCATCACGTTTGCCGCGCCTTCCACGTTCGTGCGCTCGAACTGCTCGCGTTTTCCCCAGAAAGCGAATTTCGCCGCCGCATGGACGACATAGCGGCAGCTTTGCACTGCCTCATGAACGAGCGCTGCATCGGTCACGTCGCCGCGCACGATGTGCAGATCGCCCTTCAGTGCGCCTAGCCAAGCGTGCCGCTCAGGTTGTCGCGTCAAGGCGCGCACTTGATAACCTGCGCGCAGCAGAGCAGGCAGCAATGCATAGCCTAAATGACCTGTGCCGCCTGTCACGAAAATTGTCGGATGAGTCTGCATACTGTCAGATAAGTCCTTCTTGCGCCCAGCATTGTAACACGCTTCAGGCGCTCCTGACGGCAAGTTGTGCTATACTGACGCTATGAGGAAGCTCTTGCATATCGGCATCTTGTGCGCGCTCATGTGCGCAGGCTTGCTGAGCGCCTTGCGCGGCGCTGCGCAGGCGCTCGCGGCGCCTGACTATGCCTGTCTACACTTTGCCGATTGGCAATCGCGCGCCGCCGTTCTGGATTGGCACAGTGGCGCGTTCGTGCGCGATTATCGCCCGAGCGCGCAGCTCAGATATCGCGCTGAGCAGCCGAGCGGCATCTTTCAGTTGGCTGAGCTGAGCGCTGCTGATCTGCCCGATCTGCCCGCCGATAGCCGCATTCACGCCGCGCCTGATCGCAACGCCGCCGTGATCGAGAGCAACGCCAATGGCTTCTATGGCATCTTGCGCGCCGATGGTGCGCACATCATCACGCCGAACGTTAATCATCGCTTCGTCGGCTGGTCGGCAGATGGCAGGCGCGCCGCGCTGATCGAGCGACGGCAAGGCGAGAATTACGCGACGCTGCTCGCCTTCGATTTAGAGAGTCGGACATACGAAGTGATCCGCCGCCGCGTTTGGATCGGCGGTCAGTTCACCAGCGATACCTATGGCGGCAGACGAAAGCGCGTCTTGGTGCCGTATCGGCTCTCGCCCAAAGCAGTTGCGCTCGACCTGATGGACGTAGACGGACGCAATGCGCAGCATTTGCTCACGGACAACACATTCTTCCGCTGGTACTGGTCGCCTGACGGACGCTATGTGGCAGTCCTGAACGGCGTCGAGTCGGCGACGCGCCTGTTGATCGCGCATACTGACGGCAGCGCGCTGCACGAGCTGAGCGGCTTAGATACATTTCATGGGCTGAGCTGGCAGGCAGATGGTCAGTTGGCGTATGTTGGCAGGCGCGCAGGACACTGGCTGATCGGCTCAGCCGATCCGAGCAGCGGCGTGCATCGCGTGATTATCCAATTGCCGCGCACTGTGCGCCTGAAGCCTGATCTATTCGCAATCGCTGCTGAAGGCGCGGCTGTAGCGCTCTCAGTGGAACGGCGAGTCTATGTGGCACAGCGAGATGGCGCGTTGCAGCTGCTGCCGCGCGGTCAGGCGAACGCTTTTCTGTGGTCGCCTGATGGCGCTCGCCTTGCGCGGCTATTTGTGCCTGAAGGCAAAGTGACGCCACACTTACAGATCGTCCTGCCGAGCGGACAGGAAGTGCAGCGCTATGCCGTCAAGCGCAGCGCGCTGCGCGCTTGGTCAACTTGCTTCTAGGCTAATCGAAGCGGATGCGCGGATCGAGCCAAGTGTAGATCACATCCACTAAAATGTTGCCTAAGATCAAAAAGACTGAGTACAGGATCGTGACGCCGAGCAACATGGTGTAGTCGCGCGCTGCGATGCTCGTCACGAACACATCGCCTAGCCCTGGGATAGCGAACAGGCGCTCGATGATCAGCGAGCCTGTCAACACGCCTGCTAAGAGCGGTCCGACGACCGTCGCCACTGGAATCAGCGCATTCTTCAAAGCGTGGACGTAAATCACGATGCGCTCGCGCAAGCCTTTGGCGCGCGCTGTGCGGATGTAGTCATCGCGCAGCACCTGCAGCACGCTGGCGCGCGTCAGACGCGCCAAACCTGCCGAAATGCCGATGCCTAGCACGCCGACGGGCAAAATGGCGACGCTGATGAAGTTCCAGTCGAAGATGCTCAGCTGCTTCCAGACTCTCGGATCGACAGGCGGCAGCACGCGCCATTGCACGATCAGCACGATAATCAAGATCGGACCTAGCACCAGCGTTGGAATGGCAGCGATGGTGCCTGCGAAGAAGGTCACGCCATAATCAATCGGCGAGTTGCGATAGAGCGCCGCCAGCACGCCGAGCGGCACGCCGACCGCAAAGCCGATGAAGACTGCCAGCAAGCCGAGCCGCACTGAGACAGGCAGCCGATCTGCGATCAGGTCGTTCACAGGCTGCCCAAGCGTCGTGCGTCCCACCGATAAGCCGAAATCGAGCCGCAGCACGTTGTTCAAATAGCCGAAGAATTGGCTGAGGAACAAGTCGGAGTAAAGCACTTGCGAAGCCTGCAAACAGCGCACTTGCCGTCCGCCGATGGTGATTGTCGTCTCGCGGCGCTCAGTGACAATGCGCAGCAGCTGCCAGCCTTCGTATTCATCCACCACATTGGTGGCAGGGCGCGCTTGCTCCAGCGGCACGCCGCGCCGTAACTCATCGCAATCGGCAAGGGCGGGATAGATCACGCGGCGCGGCAGGTCGTGATCAGGCGCGATGGTGTCGAATGGCAAATTGAGCAGGAATGGCAGGTCGAGACCGTAACGCTGCTCTAGCGCACGCCGAATCGACTCCGGCGTGCTTTTTGAGCCGCTGAAATCAAACGGACCGCCTGGCACGGCGCGGATGAGCAAGAACGTGAAAAAAATGATGGCGAGCATCACAGGAATCGCGATCAGGATGCGCCTGATGATGTACTTGGTCATCTCCAGCTCCTCTCAGCTCGGCGGCGCCAATTGCTCTTCGAGCAGCCAGCCGCTGAGCGTACCACAGCGCACCTGCACGTAAATGTTCCGATCGCGCGGATTGAACGGATTGGCGGTCAAGCCGATCACGTTCACTTCCGTGCCATTCGGACACGGCGCGTCCAGCTGCGCTGAGTTCACGTCCGATTGGCGATAGAGCTTGACGTCGCTGCCATCTTCAGTTTTGATGATCGCTTTATCGCCGCGATTGAAGCGCGAGAATTGATATTCTGCGATCCAGCCTCTGCCGCTGCACTGCACAAGATAATAGATCATCTCGTCGTTCGGATCGTTGATGTTGCGCGAGACATCCAAGACGGTCACGCGCGTGTTCGGGAAGCACGTGGCGCCGCCAATGCCCGGCACGAGCGGTCCGGCGCTGGCAGGCAGCGAGACCGCCGCAAATTCCGAGAGTCCGACTACCACGCCGCTATCGCCGACCTTGAATTTGGTGGTGATCGGCAGCGGCGTCGGCGTGATGGTCGGCGGCGGCGTGTCGGTCAGGCGGATGAAGAGCGTGTCGTTGGCAGTGCAAGCGAGCGCCGCTATGCTCAGCATCAAAAAAGCAGCGCAGAACGCCAGTAGCGCGCGTGTGCGATGTGCGGTCATCATCTCTCAGCTACCACGTAGGCTCGGATCGAGCGCGTCGCGCAGTCCATCGGCAAGGAAGTAGAACGAAAGCACAGTCAAGCCGAGCATCACCGCCGGCACCAGCACCAGATGTGGATAGGCGCCGAAGATATTGTTCTGCGCTGTGGCGATCATGCTGCCCCAGCTCGGCGTTGGTGCATTGACGCCGATGCCGAGGTAGCTCAGCACTATCTCCACGACGATGAAGCCTGAGATGGATTGCACGCCGACGACAACTAGCGGACCGAGGATGTTCGGCAGCAGGTGCGTGAAGATGATGCGCCGATCGCGTGCGCCGATGGCGCGCGCCGCCTCGACAAATTCTTTCTGTTTGTACGAGAGCGTCTGTCCGCGTGCAAGGCGCGCAATACCGATCCAGCTGAGCAAGCCTAGCACGATGAACAGGAAGAACAAGCCGCCCATGCTGCGGTCTATATCCACCAGCACCTGCGCAAACGGACCGACTCGCTCGCGCTCAGCGGCGAGCGCCTTGAAGAAAATTTGCAACAAGATGAACAGCGCTAGATCGGGAATGGCGTACAGAAAGTCAATGAAGCGCATCATCAGGTTATCAATGGCGCCGCCGTAATAGCCTGCGATCATGCCGTAACTGATGCCGATCAGCATCGAGATGGTCGCGCCGACGAAGCCGACCGAGAGCGAGACTCGCGCGCCGTAAATGGCGCGGCTCATCATGTCGCGGCGCAGGTCATCCGTGCCGAAAACAAAGCACCACTGTGGATTCATGCGGCGTGGGTCTTGTGTGCAGGTCATGGGCGGCGCAAAGGTCATGCCAGGCGCCTCGTGCTGATAGAGCGGATCGTCCAAAAAGCCGATGCTCTGCAAAAAGTCAGCGCCGATCGCCAAAAAGATCAGGAAGATGATGAAGCTCAAGCCGACTATGGCGAGGCGATTGCGACGGAACTGACTCCACGCGTCGCTGAGCGGCGTGCGCGTTTTGGTCTCATCGCGTTGCCTGCCGAGCGAGAGCGGTTTAGAAGCGACTGCCATTCTTGAACCTACCTAAAAGCTCATTTCCGTCGAGAGAGACTTGGGCGGTCAGCGTGCAGCCGCCCAAGCGCTTGAAGCTGCCTCAGCTGACCAAGTGGCACGCCACAAAATGACCGGGCGAGACTTCCTTCAGCTCAGGCTCATCGCGGAAGCAGCTCTCAACTGCCACTGGGCAGCGCGTGTTGAAATTGCAACCGACAGGCGGATTGGCAGGGCTTGGCACATCGCCTTTCAGGATGATGCGCTGGCGCTTCTTCTCAAGCGCAGGGTCAGGCACTGGCACGGCTGAGAGCAACGCCTGCGTGTAAGGATGCAGCGGATTGTTGTACAGCTCATCCGAAGGCGCCAGCTCGACGATCTTGCCCAAGTACATGACTGCCACGCGGTCGCAGATGTGGCGCACCATGCTCAGGTCGTGCGCGATGAACAGATAGGTCAAGCCAAGCTCTTGCTGCAGGTCTTGCAGCAGGTTGACCACTTGCGCTTGGATTGAGACGTCTAGCGCGGAGATCGGCTCGTCTGCTACGATCAGGCTCGGATTGAGCGCCAAAGCGCGCGCGATGCCAATCCGCTGCCGCTGACCGCCGCTGAACTCATGCGGATAGCGATTCACGAAGTACGGATTCAAGCCGACTTTCTCCAGCAGGTACTGGACGCGCTCAGCGCGCTCGGCAGGCGTGCCGATGCCATGTACGAAGAGCGGCTCGGCGATGATGCGTCCCACCGACATGCGCGGATTGAGCGATGCGTAAGGGTCTTGGAAGATCATCTGCATACGGCGGCGCATGCGGCGCAGCGCTTCGCCTTTCAGGCTGACCAAGTCAACGCCTTCGAACTCAACCGAGCCTGCCGTTGGACGGTAGAGCTGCAGCACTGTGCGCCCTGTGGTGGACTTGCCGCAGCCCGATTCGCCCACCAAGCCGAGCGTCTCGCCTTTGTAAACGTCAAAACTGACGCCGTCCACGGCTTTGATCGAGCCGACCTCGCGCTGCAAGATGAAACCTGCCATGATCGGGAAGTATTTCTTCAAGCCGCGCACGCGCAGCAGCACCTCACGACCTTTGGCATCTTTTTGGACAGTTGGTGTTTGCGTCATCAGCTCAGTCATTGGCAGGCACTCCCTTACGTACGTCTACCCAGCACGCCACTAAGTGATTTGGATCAGCGCCTTCGGCAGGCATCAGCGGCGGATTCTCTTCCTCGCACTTGGTCAGCTTATAAGCAGCCTTGTAGATGCAGCGCGGCGCAAACGGACAGCCTTTCGGCTTTTTGCGCATATCGGGCGGCGCGCCTTCAATCGGAATCAGGCGCTCGCCGCGCTGATCCACGCGCGGCAGCGAGTTGCGCAAGCCGAGCGTATACGGATGGCGCGTATCGCTGAAAATTTTCTCAACAGGTCCGCGTTCTACGATGAAGCCTGCATACATGACCTGAATGGTATCCGCCAAGCCCGCGATCACGCCTAGATCATGCGTGATCCAGATCATCGCCATGCCGATCTCATCGCGCAGGCGGCGCACAAGGTCAATAATCTGCGCCTGAATGGTCACATCGAGCGCAGTGGTCGGCTCATCGGCGATCAGCAGCTGTGGATTGCAAGAGAGCGCCATGGCGATCATGGCGCGCTGGCGCATACCGCCCGAGAACTGGTGCGGATAGTCATCAATGCGGCGCTCGGCGCCAGGAATGCCGACCATCTGCAGCAGCTCAATGGCGCGGCGGCGCGCCGCTTGCTTATCCATCGCCAAATGCAGCTGCAGCGCCTCTGTGATCTGCCGTCCGATGGTCAGCACAGGGTTGAGCGACGTCATCGGGTCTTGGAAGATCATGGCGATCTCAGCGCCGCGCACGGCGCGCATCTCTTCTCGCGAGAGCTTGAGCAAATCGCGCCCGCGAAAGATGACCGAGCCTGCCTCGACCTTGCCGGGCGGGCTAGGGATCAGCCCGAGAATCGAGAGCGATTGCACGCTTTTGCCGCTGCCGCTCTCGCCGACGATGCCGAGCGTCTCGCCTTCATCAACGGTGTAGGAAATGCCGTTGACGGCGTAGACAGTGCCTTCTTGCGTGTGAAAATAGGTTGTGAGGTCTTTGACCTCCATCAAGACGGTCAAAGTTGCGTCTCCTTACTTGAATAGCGGAACACGGTTTGGGCTACAAACATTATATATTGGCTTGCTGCAAAGGTAGATGCAAGCAGTTGTGGTGTCCTTCATAAAAAGCGGCTTCAGTTAAAGTGTGGCGGCATTGTATTGCAAAAAAGGCGCGCTTGCAAGTTTTTGCGCTCGTCAATTTCACTTATCCTAGCACCGCTCGCCGCAATGTACAAGAGAGACGCGCTGTGCAATTTGCCAAGCGCTATGGCTTCAGGTAATGCGCGATTGAGACCAAGCCGCGCCACGCTCTCAAATTGCTGACTCGCGCTAGGAGCGCTGCGAACGGCTCAGGCGCGACCAGATAGATGTTGTACACGCGGTTCGAAAGGCGCAATGGCGCGCCTTCAGGCAATGCTTCGCGCAGCGCTGAGACCTGCAAGCCGTGTTCAGTGTAGATCAAGTCGGTCACGATGCTGTTGGCGACCGCTGAGACATAGTCAGGCGTGCCGTGGGCAGCCAGCAGATCGCTCACGCGCAATGTGCGATCTCTGATCTGCAAGTTGATCCACATCAATTGCTCTGAGTTCTGCTCGCGTCCGATGGAAAGCTCGAACCTGCTCGTCCGCCAATGCATGGTCAGACCGCGATTGACGGCAGTCGCGCCGTGTGTGATCGGATGCGCGGACAGGCGCTCGTGCGCCGCTTCAAAGCTGAGCGCGCCATCAGGCGTCACGCCGAACAGGCAAGCGCGCTCACAAGGCGTGCCATCGGCATGGACGAGCCATGCGTGCCAGAGCGGCGCTTGGTGCGCGCCGAGCGCACGCGCCGCCACAAGACAACCTGCCAGAATCGCGCTCAGCGCTGCACATCGGCTCAAAAAGCGATGCATGATCTCCTCTCAAGTGCCGAACATCGCCTGCCAAGCATAGCAAGATTGACGGCGACCTTGCCAAAGGCTGTATTTTCTGGTCGCTTGTTGATATAATCAGTACATATGTACACAGACCGCGTGCGTGCAGGCTGCGTGAGAGAGTGTAGGAAAACTTCTGCCCAACACGCACATAGTTGGAGGCTTCTTGGGCTGTGAATAATCCGCGTTTCCGTAACTTGTTCATCTGGATTTTGATCGCTGTGGCGCTGGTGGCAATTTTTCTAGGCGTTCGCGGCGGCGGCTCGAATGCGAACGAGCTGAAGCTGAGCGAGTTGGCTCAGCAGATCATCAGCGGCACGCCGCGCATCACTGCCATTGCCGTCTCGCAGAACGAAGTACGCGTCACTTACGCGGGCAGCAATCGTCCGCCTGCCATTTCGCGCAAAGATCCATCCATGCCGCTGCCTGAGCAACTCATCAGCTTGGGCGTGCCACGCGAGCTTGTGGCGCAGCTGCCAATTGAGTATGTGCAGCCGAACGATATCACGCCATTTTTCAGCGTCTTGCTCTCGCTGCTGCCGATTATCTTGATCGCAGGCTTCTTCTTCCTGATGCTGCGCCAAGCGCAAGGCTCGAACAATCAAGCTATCTCGTTCGGCAAGAGCCGCGCGCGCATGTTCACTGGCGACCGTCCAACCGTCACTTTTGACGACGTGGCAGGCGCCGATGAGGCGAAAGAAGAGCTGCGCGAGATCGTCGAGTTCCTCAAAGAGCCTGATAAATTCGTCCAGCTAGGCGCGCGCATTCCGAAGGGCGTGTTGCTGGTCGGCAGCCCTGGCACAGGCAAGACTCTGCTCTCGAAGGCGGTGGCAGGCGAGGCAGGCGTGCCATTCTTTAGCATCAGCGGCTCAGAGTTTGTAGAGATGTTCGTCGGCGTAGGCGCTTCTCGCGTGCGCGATCTGTTCGATCAGGCAAAGCGGCATAGCCCTTGCATCATCTTCATTGACGAGATTGACGCCGTCGGACGGCATCGCGGCGCAGGCTTGGGCGGCAGCCACGACGAGCGCGAGCAGACGCTCAACCAAATTTTGGTGGAGATGGACGGCTTCGATACAGATACTAATGTGATCGTGATTGCTGCTACTAACCGTCCTGATATCCTCGATCCTGCGCTGCTGCGACCTGGACGCTTCGATAGGCGCGTGGTCTTGGATCGACCGGACGTGAAAGGGCGCGAGGCAATTTTGCGCGTGCATACGCGCGGCAAGCCGCTCGCCGCTGATGTGGACTTGGCGGTCCTCTCGCGCACCACGCCTGGCTTCGTCGGCGCTGATCTTGAGAATTTGATGAACGAAGCGGCGATTCTGGCGGCGCGTAAGAACAAGAAGAGCATCTCGATGCGCGATTGCGAGGAAGCGATCTACCGCGTTGTCCTCGGTCCTGAGCGCAAGAGCCGCGTGATCAGCGATGAGCAGAAGCGCCTGATCGCCTACCATGAGGCAGGTCACGCCATCGTCGGTCACTTCCTGCCCAACTGCGATCCTGTGCGCAAGATCACGATTGTGCCGCGCGGCATGTCCGGCGGCTCAGTGCTGAGCGTGCCTGAGGACGACATGGGCCCTGAGACGCGCGCGCGCATCAAAGATGCCATTGCGCAGGCGCTCGGCGGACGCGCCGCTGAGGCAGTCGTCTTCGGCGAGGTGACCACTGGCGCCGGCGGCGGCAACGGCAGCGACTTGGCTACAGTGACGCGCTACGCACGTGCGATGGTCACGCGCTTTGGCATGAGCGACCGTCTCGGTCCGATGATCTTCGGGCAGAAGGAAGAGATGGTCTTCTTAGGGCGCGAGATCGCTGAGCAGCGCGATTACAGCGAAGCAGTCGCTCAAATCATTGACGAGGAAGTCAAGAAGATCGTGGATGAAGCCTATCAGCGTGCGCTGAACGTGATCACTGAGCATCGCGAAGAGCTGGAGCGCGTGGCGCAGCGCCTGATCGAAGTCGAGACCATTGACCATGACGAGTTTCTGCAGTTGATGGGCGAGACTTCTGCGTCTGGTCGCCGCAAGCGTCCTGAGATGCTGCCGAAGCCTGCTGAGAAGCCTGCCGAGAAGCCTGCTGCGCAACGCGACGATCTGCCGCCGCGCATGGGAACGGCAGCCAGCCCTGCTTGACCGTGAGTGCGAAGGACAGGCGGCCGATGAAAAATCTGCCGCCTGTGCCTTAGCTAGCGAGGAAGTGTGAGCATGAGCGAACAGACGGTCACGCGGCGCGGCATAGCGCTTGACGAGCTGATCGAGCGCAGCGCGCAGGGCAAGTTTGAGTTGATTGACGGCGAGCTGCACGCGATGAGTCCTAGCACGTTGGCGCACAGCATTTTGATCAAAAAGCTCTTGTTCGCGCTGAGCGCTGTCGCCGCTGATCGCTGGGAAGTCTTCAGCGAGACGACGTTCATCGCGCCTGAGCAAGCTGCCAGCAACTGGCTGACCGACTCGCTTGTGCCAGACATTTTAATCTTCGATAAAGCAGCTTTTGAAGCGCTGCGCGCCGATAAAACACTTGCAACAACTCGTCCTGCTGCGCTGATTCCAGCGCTGGTCGCTGAGATTCTCTCGCCTGCCGATCGGCAGAGCGACGTCTCGCGCAAAGTGCAGCGCTACCTGACGCTTGGCGTGCGCCTGATCTGGATCATCGATCCGCAAGTGCAGCAAGTGACCGTATATCGGCATGGCAGCAAGCACGCGAGCCTGCTCAGCGCCGCTGACACGCTCGCTGCCGACGATCTGTTGCCTGCCTTCGCCTTGCCGCTCGATCAATTCTTCGCGCTTTGATGGAGATGCTGATGAGCGAACAGACGGTCACGCGGCGCGGTATGGCGCTCGACGAGCTGATCGAGCGCAGCGCACACGGCAAGTTCGAGCTGATTGACGGCGAGCTGCACGCGATGAGTCCGAGCGTCTCTAAGCACACTTTGCTGATCCGAGCGCTGTTCCGCGCGCTTGACGCGCTGAGCATGTCAGGCGATCAGTGGGAAGCGTTCAGCGAAGTCACGTTTGTGCCGCCTGAGCAGAGCGCAGCGAATTGGCTGCGCGACGCGCTTGTGCCAGATGTAGCGCTGTTTGATAAAGTTGCCTTCAGCGCCTGGCGCGCACAGACGCCTGAGTCCGACTCGCGTCCGATCGCGCTGATTCCAGCGCTAGTTGCCGAGATTCTCTCGCCTGCCGATCGGCAGAGCGACGTCTCGCGCAAAGTGCAGCGCTATCTGACGCTTGGCGTGCGCTTGATCTGGATCATCGATCCGCAAGTGCAGCAAGTGACCGTCTATCGGCATGGCAGCAAGCAAGCGAGCCTGCTCAGCGCCGCTGATACGCTCACAGCCGACGATCTGTTGCCTGCTTTCGCCTTGCCGCTCGATCAATTCTTCGCGCTCTGAGCGGACGCAATCACAATTTTCACAAAAGTTTGATATATTTTAGAATAGCGCGGCTACATCGCTCCATAGAAAGCGCAGAACACACTATGCCTGATGCCAAGCGTGCTTCCCTGACCGTGATTGCTCAGCCGCTCGACTTGCAGCAGCTGGTCGAGCGCCTTGCCCAAGAGCCGCTCATTGCCGTAGATACTGAGTCGAACAGCTTGTTCGCTTACCGCGAGCGCGTCTGCCTGATTCAGCTCTCCACGCGCAGCGCTGATTACATCGTCGATCCGCTCGCCCTCGACGATCTGTCGCCGCTCGGCGCGCTGTTTGCCGCGCCGCACATCGAGAAAGTGCTGCACGCCGCCGAAAACGACATCATGGTCTTGCGGCGCGACTTCGGCTTTCGCTTCGCGCGTATTTTCGATACAGCGATGGCAGCGCGCATTCTAGGACGCAAAACGCTCGGTCTGGCAGCCATGCTAGAAGAATTCTTCGGCGTCGCGCTCGATAAGCGCCTTCAGCGCGCCAACTGGGCGATCCGTCCCTTGCCTGCCGAGCAGCTGGACTATGCGCGCATGGATACCCATTACTTGCCTGCCCTGCGCGATATGCTCCACGCGCAATTGGCGCAGCGCGGTCATTTGGCTGAAGCGCAAGAGAGCTTCGAACAATTGACGCACGTCCGGCAGAGCCATGCGCAATTCGATCCGAACGGCTTTTGGTTCATCAGTCAAGCGCGCGATTTCACGCCGCGCCAGATGGCGATCCTGCGCGAGCTATACGCCCTGCGCGATCAGTTGGCGCAAGCGCGCGACCTGCCGCCGTTCAAGGTCTTGACCGACGATGTTTTGGCGCAATTGGCGCAACGTGCGCCGCGTACATTGGCAGAGCTGCGCGCCATGAGCGGCGTGAGCGACGCGCTCATCGGGCGCGACGGCGACGCGCTATTGGCAGCCATCGCGGCAGGTCAGCGCGCTGAGCCGCCTGCGCGCCCTGAACAGACGCGGCAAGACGCGAACGTCCTCGCGCGCTACAATGCGCTGCGCGAGTGGCGCAAAAATCGTGCGGCGGCGCGCGGCGTGGAGAGCGACGTGATCGTGCCGCGCGAGGCGCTCTGGGCAATTGCAGAAAATCCGCCGCGCAGCCTTGACGACCTTGCCAAAGTGCCGAGTCTAGGCGCTTGGCGGCGCGCCCAATACGGCGCGGAGCTGCTGGAAGTGCTGGCGAACGTGCCGCTCGAAGACGCTTGAAGGCGACGTCGCTTTTCGGTACACTCTGCGCGGAAGCGATACGCACAAGGCGGACTCGATGATCACACTAGGCGAGATGCAGATCGCCTTTCTGAACGACGGCACAACGCACGTGGACGCAGGCGGCGTTTTCGGCTTGGTGCCGCGCGCGCTCTTCAAACATTTTGTGATGCCCGACGAGGAAAATTTAGTGCCGATGACCATGACTTGCCTGTTGGTGCGCGCCAATGGCAAGATCGTCGTGATAGACACAGGCTTGGGCAGCAAGCTGAACGATAAGGCGCGCGCTACATGGCGTTTGGTGGTGCGCGAAGGCGAAGGCTTGGTCGCCAGCTTAGCGCGGCACGGTGTGCAACCTGAGGACGTGGATTTGGTCATCAACACGCATCTACACGCTGATCATTGCGCAGGCAACACGATCTTTAAGCCCGATTTCAGCGGCGTCCTGCCGACTTTCCCGCGCGCGGAATACGTTGTGCAGCGCCGCGAATATGAAGACGCCATGCATCCAAACGAGCGCACGCGCGCCACGTACTTCGATGTCAACTTCCAGCCGCTCGTCGAGACAGGTCAGATGCGGCTGCTCGACGGCGACACTGAGATTGTGCGCGGCATTCACGGCATCATCGCGCGCGGACACACGCCTGCTATGATGGTCATTCGCCTTGAGAGCAAAGGTGAGCAGGCGCTTTTCGTCAGCGACTTGGCATCTTACAGCATTCACTTCGAGCGCCTGAGCTGGATGACCGCCTATGACGTCGAGCCGCTCCACACGCTTGAGTCGAAGCGCTTTTGGCAGCGCTGGGCGCTGGAGACAGGCGCATTGCTCATCTTCCAACACGATCCGACCATGATCGCCGGACGCTATCGCATGGTGGACGGCAAAGCGCGAATCCTGCCTGAGATCACTGCCTACGACTAGGAGATCATCCGCGCATGGCTGAAGAGCCGATCATCGTAGCCTTTCAAGGCGTGCATGGCGCTTACTCTGAGGAA
Organism: Anaerolineae bacterium; assembly: GCA_034436235.1. GTDB lineage: Bacteria > Chloroflexota > Anaerolineae > Aggregatilineales > UBA2796 > CP2-2F. The sequence continues at coordinate 3,317 of DAOTWB010000134.1, read as the reverse complement.
GCCTGCCGCCAGCACTTTGGCGAGAACGTGCAGACCTTGCCGTGCGATTCGTTCGAGGAATTGTTCCGCGCTGTAGAGAGCAGACGCGCGACCTACGGTATGCAGCCTGTGGAGAATTCTTTAGCAGGCACGGTCGCCACGTCTTACGAGCTGCTGATGGAGTACGATCTGCGCGTGCAAGCAGAGGTCATTTTGCACGTGCGGCACGCGCTGCTGGCGCCAAAAGGCACGGCGTTGAGCGATGTGCGCTTTGTGCGTTCGCATCCGCAGGCATTGGCACAATGCGAGCGCTACCTGAAGCGGCGCGGCTTTCAGGCGATCTCGCATTTTGATACGGCGGGCAGCGCGCGCGACTTGGCAGCCAAGCCTGAGCCGCACACAGCGTGCATCGCCAGCGCTTTGGCAGGCAAGCGCTACGGCTTAGAGCAGCTGGACTATGGCATTGAAGATGAGACGTTCAATTACACGCGCTTTTTCGTGATCGGCTTAGGCGATCCGCCGCCTGCTGAGCGCAACAAGACCAGCGTGGTCTTCGCCGTGCGCGATAAGCCTGGCGCCTTGCATGAGTGTCTTGGCGCGTTTGCCACGCGCGGCGTCAATCTGACCAAGATTGAATCGCGACCGCGCCGCAACAAGCCTTGGCAGTACTTCTTCTACACTGATTTCGAAGGTCACGTCTCAGAGCCGCGCGTTGAAGCCGCTCTGATGGATTTAATGCGCCGCGCCGCGCTGCTCAAGCTGCTCGGCTCGTATCCTGCGGCGCAGCAACCGCTCGCCACTGCGTCCGATGCAGCGTCCGATGAATGAAAGGCGACCGTCTATGACCGCGCTCAGCGTGCTGAAGTGCATCGCTTGCGGCTATGAACACCAGATTGATGAGCCCGTCTACGTTTGCAGCCGTTGCGGCGGCTTGCTAGACGTGGTACACGACCTTGAGCGGCTGCGTCCGCTGCTGAGCCGCGAGACCTTCGATGCGCGCCTGCGCGAAGTGATGCCGCCTTACAACAGCGGCGTGTGGCGCTTCAAAGAATTGGTCTTTCCCAGCGTGGCGGATGAGCAGATTGTGACGCGCGGCGAAGGCAATACCACACTCTATCGCGCGCCTGCCAAGCTCGCCGCATGGGTCGGCAGCCGCGCGCTCTCGCTCAAGCACGAAGGTGAGAATCCGACGGGATCGTTCAAAGATCGCGGCATGACAGGCGGCGTCACGCACGCCAAGCTGGTCGGCGCGACCAGCGCGCTGTGCGCTTCGACGGGCAACACATCCGCTTCGATGTCTTCCTATTGCGCTCTCGCCGATCTGCAGGCGCTCGTCTTTTTTCCGTATGGCAACATCGCGGCAGGCAAGTTGGCGCAATCGGTTGCCTATGGCGCGCTGAACGTGCAGGTGCGCGGCGATTTTGATGCCTGCTTGGAGCTGGTGCGGCAGGCGAGCCGTCAGCTGGGCATTTACCTGCTCAATTCGGTCAATCCATTCCGCCTTGAAGGGCAGAAGACCATCGCTTTTGAGCTGCTGCAGCAACGCCGCTGGCGCGTGCCTGATTGGATCGTGTTGCCCGGCGGCAATTTAGGTAACACCTCAGCCTTTGGCAAAGGGCTGAGCGAGCTTCATGCGCTCGGCTTGATTGACCGCCTGCCGCGCCTTGCCGTCATTCAAGCTGAAGGCGCCTCGCCGTTCTATCAGAGCTACCGCGAAGGCTTCGCTACGCGCTATCAGACCAAAGCGCAGACTTTGGCGACCGCTATCAAGATCGGCAATCCTGCCAGTTACTTCAAGGCGCGCCGCACTATCGAGCTGACGGACGGCGTGGTTGAGTCAGTCAGCGATCAGGATATTTTGGACGCCAAGGCGATGGTGGATGCCGCAGGCATCGGCTGTGAGCCTGCCTCAGCGGCGAGCGTGGCAGGCATCCGCAAGCTGATCGCCAATGGCGTGATCGGCGCCGATGAAGATGTGGTGGGCATTCTGACAGGTCACGTGCTGAAAGACCCTGAGATCATCATGAATTATCATCAGGGCGCGCTGGAAGGCATTCAGAGCAACTTCGCTAATGCTTTGCGCGTGATCGAGCCGACACTGGAAGCAGTTGAAAGTCTGCTCAGGCGCGCCAATGTGACGACCTGAGCAGACTGTTTCAGGCGAGGCTATTCGACGACGCGCGTGGGCAGCGGCGCGCTGCGCCAGACGTTGTCAGGATTCGGCACTAGCACGTCCACAGGCACCCAGTACGTGCCGCAGGCGATGATGATCTTATAGAAGCGGCGCGTAGCATCTATGCCGAGGACCCAATAGGTCTTGGCATCAGGGCGCACGTCAAGCACAATGGTGCTGGCAGCCTCTGGACGCGGCGCCCAGTAGAGCGGCGTTGGGCGTGTGAGCAAGCCTTGCCCTGCGCCTGCCAAGTTGAAGCAGCCCAGCTGCTGCCCGCAGAAAACTTTCACAGGACCGATGTCAGAGTCGCTGCCGACGCCCAGCACGCGCGCCCAGACCAAGCCGCCGTAAGGCGGAAGATTGACCGTCACGGCTTGATTGAAAGTGACAGGCAACGCGCCTGTGGCAGGGAAAGTGACTGTGCCTGTGCCGAGCAGCGTGCCGCCGCCGCCAGGCGCGGTGCGCACTTCAACCGTGCCTGTGCTGACAGGATTGCCCGGCGGCTTGGTGTAAACGAAGCTGAAAGTGGCGGAGCAGCTCTCGAAGGTGCTGAAGCCGCCGCAATCCGCTGTGAACGGACCGCTGAGCGCGTCATTGGTGAAGGTGAAGCCGCCGAAAGTGAACGAGCCGAACACGCGCGCCCAGATTGGACCAGTGTAGGGCGACGGAATGTTCAGCGAGCTGCTCAAGCTGAAAGTGCCAGGTCCGGCAGGGATGGTCACCGTGCCTGAGGTAAGCACTGTTCCGCCGGGCGGCGGCGCCGTCCGCAGCTCGACATTCGCTACCAGCGGAATAGTGAACGGATTGGGATAAGTGAACGAGAAAGTGACGTTGCAGCCTTGCGCATAAGTCGGCGTCGGCGTTAAGACAAAGCTGGCGATCAAAAGCGCAAAGGCAATAAAAAATACTAAAAGGCGTTTCATTGGTTGCTCCTCGTGCAGCCTACGTCGTTAATAGCATAACAGATTTATCACACATCTGTCAAGCAAATTAGAACAATTTCTAACAAGAAGCAAACCGTTCACCTCTGATCGCAAAGGAAGGCTTCAATCGCTCAGATAGGCTTCTGCTTCGATCTCGACGAGGTATTCCGCGCCAATGAGCGCTGCCACGACAACTAGCGTGTTGGCAGGGCGAATCTCTCCGAAGAATTCAGCGTGCGCGC
>DAOTWB010000133.1:0-5888 GCA_034436235.1 Anaerolineae bacterium | reverse complement strand
TCGAACAGCTCCAGCAGGCTCTGAATCCATTCTGCACGCGGCTGATACGTGCGCTTGCCATTGGTCGCCGCGCCGATCACTGCCCATTCCAGCGGCGCGCCTTTCAGCAGCGGCGCGATATCGAAGCTGAGCGGCTCAATGCTCATCCAGCGCACAGGCACGTTGACCTGCGCCAACACTTCGCATTGCCGCTCCACCATGCGCCGCTGCTGATCGGCTGTAAGCTGCTTGCCCAGCATCCAGCTCGGCGGCGCACTCACGCCGACCCACACATTCGGCGGAAAGCGGAACTGCAGCAGGCGCGGCGCATTCTTTGTCAGCAATTGGAAGGTGTGCCAGTGCGCTTGACGGCAAATATCCAGCACCGCTTCAACCTGCTCATCAGGTATCCACTTGCCCATCAGATCGGACATCGAATCCAAGAATATCTTGGCAGGCGTCCCTAGCTTCAGCGGCGCTTGCAACGCTTCAGGACGCCAATAGTGGTGCGCAAAGCCATGCGGATAGGCGCTCGTGGCAAGCCGCTCGGCAACCGTCTCTGCATAGCAGAGCGCTACGCTACCATCAGGCATTTGCCAACGGCAAGCGTGCTTACAGCCGCCAATCGGATTCCATGTGTAGTCTGTCCACTCAATGCCGCGCTGCGTTGGCGATTTCCATTGCTTGTTCAAGCCGCCTGTTGCGTGCGCAATCTGCGCAGCACGCGCCTCGCTCATCGCCTGAAGGCGACGATCAAAGATCGACTCACTCATGGCGCGACTCCTTGTCATAATATGGGCGTCCTGTGCGCACCATGGAGTGCAGAATTTCCAAGAGCTTGGCGCGCGCAATGGCAATTGCCTTGCTCTTGCCGTTGCTATTGACGGCTTGCCGCGCTACCGCAAGCTCATACTTGCGGCGGATCGGATTGTCGCTTTTGAGCAGCCGCAACGTCCATAAAGTCAAGGCAATCTTGGCGGGCTTGTAACCTTTCCACGTCGCGCGCACGATCTCAACGTCGCCGCTTTGCTTGTGTGTATGCGGCGTCGAGGCGCAATTCGAGCGGAATTGTTGATAGGTCAGCCGATCCGCTTGACCGTAATTCGCCGCGTGTATCTTGGCGATATCGAGCAGACTTGACGACGGCACGCTTGACCACAACTCCGTCAAGCGTGCTAACGGCGGCGCGCTCACAATTGCCTTGATCTGCTCTTGAATGAATGCCGCCCGACCTGTTGCGGCGGCGAGCGCATTGACTTCGAATTCCATCACGGCGGCGATCGGATGCTCGCCGAGATTCGGCGGCAAGCGCTTGGCGAGCGCTACGATTGTTGGATTGCGCCGTCCGCGACCGAATGATACCTTGCCGTCTTCAATGTCCTGTGCAAGCGCGCGGATCGCATTCGGCTGCGCATAGCCGCGCTTGACAAGCTCTAAGTATGTGTCAATGCGATCGGCTAGGATCGGGCTGATGCAATGCGCCAGCTGGCGCAGGCGATTCTTGGCGCGCGCGCCGTCTTTTGTAGCGCGCTCGTAAGCGCTCACAAGCGTGCGCAGTTGCAGCCCGACGGCGAGCCGCGCAGGATCGGCGCGATGCACGCCAGCGATGGGCTGTTTGTGCGCAACGGCGTGCGCAATAAAGCACAGCGCGCGCGCGTCGTTATCATCGCTCTTATGACCACACTTCGGCACGAGGCGGCGAATGTCGTTTGCAGCGTAGTGGTCAGCATAGTAGACTTCGCAGCCGTAGTCATGCAAGAGCTGCACGACGGGCGCGCTGTAATGCCAACCAGTTGGTTCACACACGACGATACCGCGCGGCGTGCATAGGTCTAACAGACGTTGCCACCATAGGTCGTCAAGGTCAAGGTGGTAAGGCGGAATAGGATTGCCGCGCTGATCAAGGACATAGGTGATCGCGACAGTCAAGGCTTTGGCACTGACATCAATGCCAACACAAGGGCGTTCTGTGGACATAAAACAGACTCCTCTACCAAGATGATCTCGGTAGAGGTAGTCTGCCAAACTTGCGCGCGCTTACCGCGCTGCCTCAATGATGCGATCCTACGATTGCAGCGCGAGACCCAAGCCTACATCGCGCACGACCTGCGGCGCCTCGGAGTCAACAGCCATTCTCGCTTGCACAGTTTGGCGGCGCTTAGCGTAGCCCAGAGACCACGAGGTCAGAGACCTCAGCTCGCGCTCACTCTACGCGCACGTCTGGCATTCTACCTCTAGCCAGTTCCATTATCAAGTGTAGGCTCACCCTAGCACAAAAGCTGCGTCTGATGCAAGGCGATCACTTTCGGCGTTGCGCGGATTTGTGAAGGCGATTACAATTTGGTCGCGGCTCGATCTCAAAAAAAACAGCACAGCTTGTGGCAGGAGAAATTTCGTTGAAACGGCTGATCTCGATTGGACTTGTGGTAGCGGTCATCATCGGTCTAGGCGTAGTGCTGAGCGCGATTGGGCAAGGCGGTCAGTTGCCTGGCGTGCGCCCACAGACCGCGAATCCGAATGCCTCAGCGTTGGTCATGACGCCTGAGCAAGGCGTCTGGCTGTTGATCTGGATTGTGTTCGTGACGCTCGGTCCGCTGGTCACCTTTGCTGCCTTCCTGACCTTCATCATGTGGTGGGGCAATCGCCAAGTGGTGCGTGCGCGCACTGAGACCAAACAACCGCTGGACTTCTCGCTCGACCCTGCCAAGCCGCGCACGCTCGGCTATGTGCTGGTGCGCAGTCCGCGCTTGGTGATCGGCTTGGTGGTCTTCGCCTTGATCGGTGGCGCCGTCTTCCTCGCCCTGGTCGGCGCGTTCACGCCGCGCTAGGCGCAGACCAAGAGTTGACAGCGCGCCTCAGACTGCTATAATGCGCCTGTATACGCCTGTGCGCTACAGTGCATGTTTTCGACACGCGCTGCCACATTTCTCGACCTTGATAAGGAGTCTACCGTGGGTCCGCTGCCAAAGCGAAAGCTCTCAAAAACGCGCAAACGCACGCGCCGCAATCACGATAAGCTGACGTTGCCACATCTGGTGGCGTGCAGCAACTGCGGCGAGCCGAAGCTCGCCCATCGTGTTTGCCCAAGCTGCGGCTATTACGACGGCGAGCAAGTGCTGATCCTCGACAAGAAAGACAAGAAGGATAGCTAACAACGCATCGCCTGTTATATGCGCACGCTGAAAAGGCTGAGCCTCGTGATCCTTTTGTGAGTCACGCTCAGCCTTTTGCCGTGCTATGATGTGGCATGGCAACCGACTTCGCTACGCACTCATGCTGCGATCGCTTCCTCTGCTCAGACCAACATGCCTCGTCACTTGTGGTTGCCATCAGCGCGCGCTGAGCGCCTTCAGGCTGTTTCAAATAGGCTTAGGAGCGTTTGTGGAGATGGCTGCTGCAGAGTCCATTCGCCCGATCCATCTTCGGGCGCTGTTCGTCAATCACCTTGATGCTGTGCTGCTGACTTTCGTAATAGGCGGATTATGTCTAGCGCTGCACGATGCGTTCAGCTGGAAGACGCTCTTCCTGCTGATCGGCATGGCGCTTGTGGCATGGCTCGCCTTCGCCTATAACGATCTGTGCGACGCGCCGTACGACGCGCAAGATGCCAAAAAACGCCGCCGCAACTTTTTCACGCGGCAGGGCAGCCTGCGCTACTGGTATAGCATCGCGCCGCTCGCCTTGAGCATCGCAGCGCTCTCATTCTTGCAGTTCGGCGAGCGCGGCTTGTTGCTGATCGGCATTGCACTGGCGGCAGTCTGGGCGTATTCGGCGCCGCCGTTGCGCCTGAAAAGCCGTCCGCTCTTCGATCTGATGACGCACGCGCTCTTCGTGCAAACCTTTCCGTACTTCATCTGTCTGTTCCTGATCGGCGTGACGTGGCAGCCGATAGATTATCTGCTCCTGACCTTATTCTTTCTAAGTTCGCTCTCAGCGCAGCTGGAACAGCAAGCGCGCGATTACAGAGTGGATAAGCGCACGGATCGCAACTTCACCACGCAGGCGGGCTTACGCACAACGATCCACATGCTCAGGCTCAGCACAGCGCTCTTGGTCGCGCTGAGCCTGCTCGGCGCGCTGCTTGGCATTGTGCCGCCGTTGTTATATCCGCTCGGCATCGTCTCAGCGCCGCTGATCTGGCATCGTTTTGCGCGGCGCGCTTCACAGCCGCGCAGCGAGCGCTTGGTCTGGACGATGGGCATCCTTGCCGCGCTGTACATCAGCGGCGTGTGCTTGTATTGGCTGCTCGCCAATCTCTAAGCAGGTTGCGGCGGCACGCTCAGCGTGGATTCGTTACGATAAGTGACCATGCCGAGCTTGCCGCCTTTGATCTTGCGCACATGGCGGCGCTCAGTGATATCCACAGGCACGTAGGCTTGGTCGCGCGCGGCGCTATAGTGCGCGGCAAGGCTGGCGGCGCGCAAAATGACGGCATTCGGCACGCTGCGTCCGCCGCTTTTGACGATCACGTGCGCGCCAGGCACGCCGCGCGCGTGCAGCCATAAGTCTTCAGGGCTGCCTTTGCCAAAAGTGACCTCTTCATTTTGGCGTGCGTTGCGTCCGATCCAAATTGTGAAGCCTTCAGGCGTGCTGACCTTCAGCGGCGCTGATTTGCCGCTGCGCGGACGCGCTGACGGCTTGCCGCGCCAATAGCCGTTCGCTTGTAGCGCGTCTTGCACTTCGCCGATCTCAGGATAGTTGGCGGCAAGCGCCAGATCGGTCTCCAGCTGGCGCAAAAAGTCGAGTTCGCGCTCAGCTTCTGCGATCAAGCGCGGCACTTCGGCGATGGCGCGCTTGGCTTTCTCGTACTGCTCAAAGTAGCGCTGCGCATTTTCCAATGGCGTCAGCGTCGGATCGAGCGCGATGTCGAGCGGCGGCGCATCGAAGTCGTACTGCGCGCTGAACGACGTCTGTCCGCGCGCCAGCTGATATTGATAGGCGAGAATCAGCTCGCCGCACTGCCGTAGGCGCTCGCATTCAGCCTGATCGCGTTGCGAGCGTCTCAGCGCGTCCAGACGGCGCGCGACCTTCTCAATCGCCTCGTCCAGCTGCGCTTGGATAGGCTTCTTGGCGTTCGCATAGGCTGCCTCGCCAATTGGCGCGCCGTAAAAGGCATTGAGCGCGGCGCTGATGCTCTCGGCAGGCTGTGCATTCGGCAAGTGCGCGATCGGATACGCAGCATAGGCGATGATCTGTCCATCCTGCTCGCACACGTGCGGCGCGAATCGCTTTTGCAACAGCGCGCCGATCAAGTCTTGGATCGCGCTCAGCAGCGCGCCTGCGTCGCACTCAGCAGCGCGGCAATCGAGGCGTTTTGCGGCGCGGAAGACAGCTTCTTTCGCTAACATCGGACTGAAGCCGAGCAGTTTCTCGGTCAGGATGCGCCATACCAGCTTGGCAGGCTCGTTTGCGAGCAGCTCGTTCAGCAAGGGCAAGCTCAGCGCGCTCGGATCGCGCTTGAAGGCTTGCGGCGGCGGCGGCACGTATGGATGTGCAGGCAAACTGACGCGGACGCGATTTTCGTCAGCGCCAATTCGCCGCAGGCAATCCAGAATCTGTCCATTTTGCACCAAGAGCAGATTGCTGCGCCGTTCCATCGGCTCAGCGATCAGCGTGAATGCGCCTTCGCCGCCTGTGAAGGTCAAGTGGACGACTCGTTCCCATGCAGGTTGCGTCGCGCTGATGAAGCGACTGCCTTCTAAGTAGCGGCGCAACATCAAGCCGAGCGGCGAAGGATTCTCCACACCGCGCCGCAAGCGCTCTGGCACAAGGTGCAGGCGCGCCAACTGCGGATGCGCGCTCAGATACAGATAGTGCCGCGCATGACTGCTGTAGATTTCCAAGCCAATAGCGTCGTCGCCTAATTCGAGCGTATCTTGCACGCGACCGTTGTACAGCAGTGCGTTCAG
>DAOTWB010000132.1:0-18358 GCA_034436235.1 Anaerolineae bacterium | reverse complement strand
CGGACGCTCAGCCGAAAGTCTGCGCCTGTTTGCGGCACGTCAGGATGCTCGCGAATGTTGCGCAGGTCTACATAAATTTCCGCCTCAAAGAAGACCTGCGATGCATTGGGCAGCTGCAAATGCTGCTCGGCTGTGCTGGGCGGATGTTGGAAAAGCGCGACGCCTTCAGGCGGCTCATTAATCCATTCCGGCACATAGTCGCCGCCGAGGATGGGCTGCACATGGGCAAGCGCAGGCTGTGGCGCAGGTGGAAAATCATTTTGCCAATCGCCGAAGACGGTCAGACGGCGCTTGGCGAGTTCTTGCATCATCGGGTAAAAGAACTCAGGGCTGGGCGCAGAAGAACGAAGGCATTCTTGGTCATTTTTGATGGCAGTGACGTAGTTTAGCACACAGGCGCGCACTTCTTCTGTGATAGACATCCGTATGTTGCGCAGCAGTATATCTAAGTTAGCTTGTAGAAGCAGCGCGCCATAGCCGCCTAGCAACAAGCTGCTCAGGACAACCGCAACCATCCTGTATTGGCTTTTAACCACATGCCATAACGTGGCTGCACCTAGCATCAATAAGCCGATCCAGAAAGCGCTGGCGATGGTGACATAACGTGGATTGTAGAGCGGATAAAGCTCGCCGCCGAGCTTTGTGCGACCGAGCGCCAGCATTGCACCGCTGATGGACGCGAGCAGGATCAAAGTGATCGGCGCGATGAGCGCCGCGCGGTCGTTTTTGCGCCACAGGTATACGACGCAAAAAGCAGCGCCGAGCAATCCGACGATGGCTAACGCCTGAGCAGTCTTCACGAACAATTCCCAGCTGATGACGAAAGGCGAGCCGAGATAGGCGAGAAAAAAAGCGCCGTAATCAACAATCGTCGGCGCTTCGATCAAGACGCCGGCATGTTCAACGTCTAGAATGGCATTTTGGTGCAGATACAAGCCGACGGCGAGCGCGCCCAGCGTAATCCACAACGCGTAATGCCACCATCGGCGGTAGCCGCGCAGCCAAAAGGCGGGCAACAAAACAAGCCATAGCAACATGCCGTTGCCCAGCGAGAAAGTGGCTGCAAAAGCGCACGGCGCGGAGAGAAGCACAATGCGCCAGCTGATCGGTCGCGAGACAATCAGCCATAGGGCAAGGCAGGTGAAAAACAGCACTTGCCAGAACACAACTTGCAGTCCTATTAGCCAATTGTTGTACTGCTTGAACGAAAAGACCAATAGTGCAAGCGGTATTGCTGTCCAAATTAGTAAATCTGAATTTGCGCGCCTTTGTAGCGCCAAGAGCAATACGAAGTAGCCTGAAGCGAAGATGAGATTGAACCATGCCTCGAAGCGCGTATCCCAGTTGGTGAGAAGGGTGGTGAGCGCTGTGATGATCTTCGCGAAGAGAATGCGATGCTCGTTCCACGGCGCCAAAAGCATTTCTAGGGTCAGCGTGCCGTCCACTGCGTGAATAGCGACCGCCGATCCTGCGCCCCAGTCGTCATTATATGGCACATTGACGAGATTCCGCGCCATGTACCATATAACGAGCAGCACGATCGCACAGCAGGCGGCTATGACGGCAGCGCGGTACGCTCGCCTTGAGAGTAGCATATGAGCTTTTCCCTTTCAGCGCTGATGAGCTTTTTGTGAATACACTCGATATCATAGATCGAGGATATTTGCAAGTTTTTAGCGGTTTCTAGCTCCAGCGCTGGACTTTTGTGCGCTACAATGAGCGTGTTGAGCGTCTTGTGTGTCAGGCAGGAGAAATGTCCATGCGTCGCGCCAAAGTGCTGAGCCTTGTGTTTGTGAGCCTTGCGTTGTGTCTCTCGCCGTATCTTGCCACAGCGCAGACGAGCGTGGAAATGGTGCTGCAGGTCTACGACGGCGGACCGGTCGCCTTATACGAGCGTCCGAGCTTGAGCAGCCCTGTGCTGTACACAATGGGCAATAACGACCGCTTCATTTGGCGCGCCGATCGCACGGAAGCCGAAGGCAGGCAGTGGTTCTTCGTCCAGCGCGACCGCTTCTTCGGCTGGATCAGCCCTGAGGACGGCGTGATTGACTTCGCCGATCCGACCGCTATCACGCCGCTCATGGATCGCAGCGCCGTCGCCACAGTGGTCGCCAATCCGATGAATTTGTACAGCGCGCCTGGACGCTTCAATCCTGTGGTCGCCACGCTGCCCGTCGGCACGCAGGTCAGAGTGATGGACGCGCCTGTGGTGATCGATCTTTACACATGGTGGAAGGTGCGCGTGCTGCCCGTCGGCACCGAAGGCTGGCTCGCCGATACCGTCCGCGAGCTGCAAGTGACCGAGCCGTTGCGCGTGTACGGCTATCAGGTCTGCGATAACTTCAATCTGAAAGAATTCGGCATGACCGGCTGGGATAGCATCGTGAGCGTCCTGCCGCGCCTGCTGGACGCCGGCGAGCGCGTGGAGTGCCTTGCCAGCACCAAGCTCGATGGCGGCGTCTCGCCGATTGTGGTCGTTTTGGCGCGCCGCGAAGGCGATACGCCGCGCGACTCGCTGCGCACGTTCGCCCTGCGCGGCGGCGTCTGGACGCCGATCTTCACCCAGTACACTGAGGCGTTTGCGCGCACGGATCGGCTCAGCTTGCACAACCTGACCGACGATCCGTTCCCATCGCTGCTCTGGAATGTGCGGCTGGACGGCACGGGCAGCGTGATGCAAAATAACATTCTGCGCTTCAATCCTGCCACTGGTCTGGTGGAAGCACGGACGATGGGCGAGTTCTACAAAGGCTTCATGCAGATCAACGGACGGCAGATGACGTTCTTCCAAGCCAACTACCTGCCTGACGAGCCGAATTGCTGCCCGAGCGGCGTTGAGCGGAATGTCTTCGCGTGGAACGTCGCCACGTTCGCACCTGCGCTCTTCGAGGTGCTGCCGCTGCCGTTCGCCATTCAATCATCGCGGCGTTGAGCGCTGAGGAGAACGATGATCTACACTGGGCGCGTTTGGAAATACGGCGATAACGTCAACACAGACGTGATCTTCCCGGGCAAATACACCTACACGGTCACTGAGGCGGCGCACATGGCGCGCCATGCGCTGGAAGACCTCGATCCGAGCTTTGCGGCGAACGTCCGCGCAGGCGATATCGTGGTCGGCGGCGCAAACTGGGGCTGCGGCTCATCGCGCGAGCAGGCGGTCACGTGCTTGGTGCAGGCAGGCGTGCGCGTGCTGATCGCTAAATCCATTGCGCGCATTTACTTCCGCAACGCGGTGAACGGCGGCTTGCTACCGATTGTCTCGCCGCCAGCGGTTGAGGCAATTCAGGACGGCGAGACGATCAGCGTGGACGCGGACGCGCACGAAATTCGCTGCGCGGCAGGCGTATTCGCGTTTCCGCCGCTCTCGCCGTCGCTCAAGGCGATTTTGGAAGCAGGCGGCTTGATTCCGATGCTGCGCGCTAAACTGGCGGCGGAGCGCGCTGAATGACGCTGACGGTCTGCCTGATCAACGGCGACGGCATCGGCAAGGAAGTGGTGCCAGCGGCGGCGCGCGTCCTGAGCGCGCTCGGCTTGCCGCTCGCTTTCATCGAGGCGGACGGCGGCTGGGAATGCTTCGTCAAATGCGGCGACGCGCTGCCTGAGGCGACTTTGGACGCCATGCGCGCAGCCGATGCCACGCTCTTCGGCGCGACGCAATCGCCGATGAGCAAAGTAGACGGCTATCGCAGCCCTGTGCTGACCATGCGCAAGCTGTTTGACCTATACGCCAATCTGCGTCCGACGCGCTCGCTGCCGATTGACGGCACGCGGCAGGATGTGGACTTGCTGATCGTGCGCGAGAACACGGAAGGTCTTTACAGCGGACGCGAGCGACGGGCGGCAGACGGACAGACGGCGATCACAGAGCGCGTGATCACGGCGACAGCCACAGAGCGCATTGCGCGCACGGCATTTCAGCTTGCGTCGCGCCGCCTGCGCCGCACAGTGACCATCGTCCACAAGGCGAACGTGATCAAAGAAGGCGATGGGCTGTTCCGCGAAGTGTGTTTGCGCGTCGCGGCTGACTTTCCGCAGGTGACGGTCAACGAGATGCTGGTGGACGCTTGCGCGATGTGGCTGGTGCGCGATCCGAGCCGCTTCGACGTGATCGTGACTGAGAACTTGTTCGGCGATATTCTCTCGGATGAGGCAGCAGGCTTGGTCGGCGGCTTGGGCGTGGCGCCATCGGCGAACATCGGCGCGGGCAAGGTCGCTTACTTTGAGCCTGTGCATGGCTCAGCGCCTGATATCGCCGGACAAGGCGTCGCCAATCCGATTGGCGCGATCTTGAGCGCAGCCATGCTGCTCGATCATCTGGGCGCGGCTGAGGCGGCGCGCCGCGTGGAACGCGCCGTGCAGTGCGCGCTGCGCGAAGGCACACTGACGCGCGATCTAGGCGGCACTGCCAGCACTGCCGAGATGACCGATGCTATTTTGAAGCGCTTGTGAGCAGTTCGCTCAGGCGCGCTATAATGTCATCGCGTTTTTCGCACATAGGAGTCGGCTATGAAGCGTCAGCTGCTCATCATGTGGCTCATCGTCGCTGTGAGTATTGGCGTGAGCGCGTCAGCAGCGCCTGAAGCGCACGCGCAAAACGAGTTTCGCATTGGCTTGGTGACCGATATCGGTCCAGTGGACGATCGCAGCTTCAATCAGAGCGCGTGGGAAGGCGTTCAGATGGCGGCTGAGAAGCTGGGCGGCTTCGCCGATTTCATCGAGACGACCGATCCTGAGGATTACGCCAACAATTTGCGCTTGTTCGCCGATCAGGATTACGACGTGATCGTCAGCGTTGGCTTTGCGCTGGGCGATGCGACGTTTGAAGCGGCGCGGCAATATCCTGAGACGCATTTCATCATGGTGGATGTGGACGCTGCGCTGCTGATGGCGAACAAAGGCGAGACGTTGCCAAACTTGACGGGACTGATCTTCCCTGAAGATCAGATCGGCTTCTTGACAGGCGTCTTAGCGGCGCGCTTGACGCGCAGCGGCATCATCGGCGCAGTGCTGCCAACCGATCTGCCGCCTGTGGTGCGCTTTCGCCAAGGCTTTGAGGCAGGCGCGCGCTTCGCCAAGCCTGATATTCGCATCCTGGCGACGTACCATCCGGGCAGCTTGAGCGTCGCCTTCGACGATCCTGCTTGGGGCGCGCAGACGGCGGCGCAGGCGATGGATCAGGGCGCGGATGTCATCTTCAGCGGCGGCGGCAAGACGGGCAACGGCGGCTTGCAAGAGGTCGCCAAGCGGACGACGGCTGAGAATCCACGCTATTGCATCGGCGTGGATACCGATCAATGGTTCAGCGTGCCAGAAGCGCAGCCGTGCTTGGTCACGAGCGGCATCAAACGCATCGCAGAAGGCATCGTGGCGATCATCGATCAGTTAGTGGCAGGCACGCTGAGCGAGCCGAATTTGATCGGCGCCGTTGACCTCGCGCCATTCCACGACTTCGAGCGCGTAATTCCTGAGTCGCTCAAAGTGGAATTGCAGCAATTGCAGGCAGATTTGGCGGAAGGACGGCTGAAGACGGACGGCACGCGCCCATGAAGCGCAAGCGATGAGCGAGCATCAAGCGCAGAGCGACGATCTCACCCTAGTTGCGCAAGCGCAGCGCGGCGATGTGGAAGCCTTCAACGCGCTGGTGTTGCGCTACCAGACTGCCATGTACAACCTCGCTTTCCGCCTGCTGGACGACGCCGATCTGGCTGCGGACGCTACGCAAGATGCTTTCATCGCCGCGTTTCAGCACTTGCAGCAGTTTCGCGGCAGCAACTTCCGCGCTTGGCTGGCGCGCATTGTGACCAATACGTGCTACGATGCGCTGCGTCGCCGTCGGCGTGCGCCGCTCTCGCTAGAAGCGCTCTCAGCTGAGCGCGCCGATGGCGCCGATCAGCCTGCGCTGATCAGCGACGCGGATGATAGTCCTGAGCAGCTGGCGATGCGGCGCGCGCTGAGCGATGCAATTCAAGCCTGTCTGAATCAGCTGCCGCTCAGCTTCCGCACAGTGGCGATTCTGAGCGATGTGCAGGATTATTCTTACGATGAGATCGCGCTCGCGCTGAATCTCTCGCTTGGCACGGTCAAATCGCGCCTGAGCCGGGCGCGCCAAAAACTGCGCGACTGTCTGCGCGCAGTACAGGAACTTTTCCCTAGCGCTCGCCGTCTTTTGGAGCAGGAAGACGAGACGCCATGATGCCGCTGCCGCCTGAGGAATTTGAGCTGCTCTCAGCCTATCTGGACAACGCGCTCACGACGCGCCAGCGCCAAGCGTTGGAAGCGCGCCTTGCCGCTTCGCCTGAACTGCGCGCGCAGCTGGACGATCTGCGCGCGGTGCGCGCCATGTTGCGCGCCGCGCCTGCGCTAAAGCCGCCGCGCGACTTCCGACTCGATCCTGCGCGCTATGCGCGCCGTGCGTGGTGGTCGCGCTTGGATATTCTGCGGCTGACCAGCGCGCTGAGCGCTGCCGCCGCCGTGCTTTTGCTGGCGCTCGGCATTGTGCTGTCAGGCACGCCAAGCGCGCCGAGCGATGGCATCGCGCTGCAAGCAACTGACCTCAGCACGCCGACCACGACCATGCGTATGCCCGCGCCGACACCGACCGTGCCGATGCCTGCTGCTGCGCCGTTCATGGCTACGGTCGCGCCGTTGGCTGCCAATGCGACCGAAATGTTCACGGCGACGCCTGAGGTGGCAATGGAAGCCGCCAGGCTGATGGCGACCGAAGCAGCGCCTGAAGGCGTCTCGGCAGCGGCGACCGAGACGCCAGATATGCCTGAGCAAGCGCAAGTAGCGCCTGAAACATCGCTCGAACCTGTGGCGCGCTTGCTGATTTTGCTGGGCGCGCTACTCTTGATCATCGGCGGCGTTTTGTTCTTCATCGGCACCTTCAGAGCGCGTCTATGAACGATCACTACCACTGCTTGCGCTGCGGCACGCGCATGGAACAGCGCGAGCGCTTCGATAAGGTGCGTCCTGTTTGCCCTGCTTGCGGCTATGTGCATTTCGACGATCCGAAAGTGGCAGTGGCAGTCTTTGTGCGGCAAGCTGAGCAAGTGCTGCTGGTGCTGCGCGCCAACGAGCCTGAGCGCGGCAAATGGGCGCTGCCGGCAGGCTATGTGGATCGCGGCGAGGATCCGAAGATCGCGGCTGAGCGCGAAGTGCTGCAAGAGACAGGTCTGGCAGTGCAAGTGACGCGGCTGATTGATGTGATCTACGAAGGCGTGATCGTGATCATCTACGAAGCGCGCGTGATCGGCGGCGCGCTGTGCGCAGGTGACGACGCAGCAGAAGCGCGTTGGTTCACGCGCCAAAGTGTGCCAGAGGTCGCTTTTCGCAGCACGCAACAGGTGATCGCGGCTTGGCGCGCCGAGCAGCCGCTACCATAAGAAGGCAGCGGCGCCCATCGTGTAGCCGGCGCCGCTCGCCACGAACAGCACGAGGTCGCCTTCGCGCGGCGCATCGCCTTGCTCAATAGCGTCGTCGAGCGCCATCGGCATACAGGCAGAGCCTGTGTATCCCCACTTGTCCATGACAGTGTGCGTCTTGCTCATCGGCAAGCCCAGCTCGCTCATCACGGTCTCAATGGTGCGCAGGTTGAGCTGGGTGAAATAGATTTTGGCGATATCCTCTACGCGCCGTCCGATCTTCTGTAGCAAGGCGCGGATGAGCGGCGTCCAATGGCGCTGATTGGTATCTGGCGGGAAGCGCTTTTGAATACGCAGATACTGCGCGTTGCTCTGGCGCAGCGTGGCATACGTGCCGCCGACGAAGACGCCCATGTAATCGTGAAAGCTGCCATCGGCGATCAACTTCGCGCCAAGAAAGCCTGGTCGGTCGCTCGCGCTCAGGATGACGGCGCCGGCGCCATCGGCAAAGAGCGTGCAAGTGCGCTTGTCCGTCCAATCTACGTAGCGCGTCATGCCATAGGCGCCGATGACGAGGATGTGCGCATAGTCGGGATCGGTCGCGATGTATTTGGCGGCGATGTCCAGACCTGTCAGCCAAGCGGCGCAAGCGTTGTTGATATCGAAAGTGGCGGCGCGCCGCGCACCGAGCTTGTACTGCACGACCGAGGCAGTGCCGGGCGAGATGTAATCGGGCGTATCAGTGGCGAGGATGATCAGATCAATCTGCTCAGGGCTGAGCGCAGCGCGCGCCAGCGCTTGCTGTGCAGCGGCGACGGCGAGGTCGCTGGTCACTTGATCGTCGCGCATCAGGCGGCGCTCGCGAATGCCGACGTTCTGCACCAGCCAATCGCTCACAGGCTCGCCGAGCATCTGGTCAAGCTCGGCATTGGTCAGGACGCGCTCTGGCACGTAGCGTCCGCTGCTGATGATGCGAGCGTGGCGAGTCATGGCAAAAAACGTCCTTTTTCAGCGCGCCGCTCACTGTGGCAGCGCGCTCACCGAGCGGAGGGAGAGGGATTCGAACCCCCGGTGCCGTCTAGCGACACAACGCTTTTCAAGAGCGCCGCAATCAACCACTCTGCCATCCCTCCGAGCGCCCTAAGTGTAGCACAGGATGAGCAGATGGTCAATGCGGCGCTCTCGCGCTGAACGCTGCGCGCCGCGGCACCTCACTGACTGACAGCCGATTGGCGCGCAGCGCGATAGGCAGCGATCCACTCTGTATCGTACATCTGAATGAAGCGCTCAGCCTGCTCTACCAACAGACGGTCGCCGATGAAGAGCGGCACGCGCTGATGTAAGGTATGCGGCTGAATATCGAGAATGTTGCCCAAGCCGTCCGATGCATAGCCGCCTGCCTGCTCGATCAAGTAGGCGAGCGGCGCGCACTCGTAGATCAGGCGCAGCTTGCCGGCAGGATTTTGCAAGTTGCCCGGATACAGATAGATGCCGCCTTTGAGCAAAATGCGATGGAAATCTGCCACCAGCGCGCCCATGTAGCGTCCGTCGAGCGGCTTGCGGCTCGGATCGTCTTTCGCCTGCAGCCAATCCACAAAACGGCGCACTCCTTGCGTCCAGTAGCGCTCGTTGCCTTGATTGGTGCTGTAGTAGCGCGGCGCGCTGGCGATGCGCATGTTCGGATGGCTGAGGATGAACTCGCCGAGCGAGGAATCAAGCGTGAAGCCATGCACGCCTTGTCCGGTTGAGTAGACCATCATAGTGCTTGGTCCGTAGACGATATAGCCGGCAGCCGCGATCTCGCGCCCTGCCTGCAGCACATCGGCGAGCGCGCCGCGCTCGCCCAAGCTGACCTTGCGGAAGAGCGCGAAGATCGTGCCGATGCTGGCGTTCACATCAGGATTGCCCGAGCCGTCCAGTGGATCGAAGACGAGCGCGTAGCGTCCGCACGGAAAGTGCGGCGGAATCGGCAAGATATCCTCGTGTTCCTCAGATGCCATCACGCACAGGCGTCCCGTGTGATCGTTCATCTTGAAGATGGTTTGATCGGCGAAGATATCCAGCTTCTGCTGCACCTCGCCTGAGGCGTTGAGCGAGTCTGTTGCGCCGAGGATGTTGACCAAGCCTGCGCGGCGCGCCTCGCGCGCGATGATTTTGGCAGCCAGCGCCATATCTTGCAGGATTTGCGTGAAGGTGCCGGTCGCGTTTGGATATTGACGCTGCTGATCAATGATATGGCGCTCAATAGTGATCAAAGGTGGCATATTCGAAATCTCCCAAAAACTTTTTTAGGATATCTTAGCGTATTGCGCGCGCTCAGGCGAATGATTCAGAGGTGTGCAGCGCGTAGATGCTCAGTTTGCGCGCATACGCCGCCCGAATTCGCTCGCCGTGGTCTTGAAAATGCCCTTTGACGCGCTCAGCGTCCAGCTGTGCAGCGCCTTGCGCAGCCTGTTGCGCCGCGAGCTTGCGCTGTTTGCGGCGGCGTTCCCAGCGCTCCAGCCAATCGCCCAGCTTGCCGCGCAGCGCTGCCTCAGCCAAGCGCTGCAGCGCGCGTCCCAGACCGCGCGGCGCGCTATCTGCTGAGCAGTAGAGCGGCTGCTCAGCATTGGGCAAGAAAGCGCGCGTCCAAGCGTTTTCGGCGCGCATGGCAGCGTAGAGCGCCGCGCCTGCCAACGGAATCATCTGCGCCAGCTCGTGCGCCACGTAAATATCGCGCTGCGCTTGAGCGAGCGCCGTCTCTGCCAGCACATAGTTCGGACACAAGCGTACGCCGCGCAGCCGCGCCAAGCGCACTACGCCGATGCTCAACAAGCGCGCCAACCAAACGCGATTCGGCGCAGTGACCAACAGGAAGTCAATGTCATCGTGCTTGTGATAGGCGCCGCGCACTGCCAACGCGCCCGTCAGAGCGACCATGCGCACGAACGGCAAGTGCGCCAAGAGCTTGCCGTAAAAGTGCGCCGCAGGCAGCAACAGCTGTGAGGCAGCTTCGCGATGGCGGCGCACGGCGACCGTCGCGGCGCGTCCGCGCAACGACCAGAAGCCATCGCAGTATTCCACATGGCGTGCCAAACGCGCCGAGCTGTGTAAAGCAGCGCGTAACGTTGGCAGATCGGCAGTGCAGCCGATCAAAAAATGATGCAGCTCAGCTTCGGTCAGCGGAAAATCGAAAATATCGGCGTAGAGCAAAGTGCGCAAAATGGCGTCTTCAAGCGCGGTCAGGCTTTCCATGAGCGGCGTGCCTTCTAACTGTGTGTACTGTAGCACTTAAGTATACGTTGATTCGCGATATGCGCCGCGACTGGGCAAAAAACATCCGCTGACGTACAATGCTGAGCATCGTGAGAAGGTAAGCGCTGATGCTCACCAAAGCGCAGATTCAAAAGCTCAAGCGAACTGATCTGGATCAGCTTTACCGCGCCATCAGAGCGGCTGCGTCCGCGCGCGAGATCGTCTTCTTGCTCGAAAACTTAGGGCAGCTGCCTGAGACATTTGACGGCGCTGTGTTGCTGCCATTGTTGCGCCACGAGTCCGAGCAGGTGCGCTATTGGACGGTCAAGAATCTCGGCAGGACGCGCGATCGGTCGTTCATTCCGCAGCTGGCAGAGCTGGCGCAGACTGAGCCTGACTCGACTGTGCGGCGCGAGGCGATCTCTGCCATCGGACGTATGCGCGCACCTGAAGCGGTGCCGCTCTTGCTCGATCTGCTGAGCGAGCGCGATCCAAAAGTGCTGTTGCAAGTCATCCGCGCGCTTTTGGTCTTCCGCGCGCAACCTGAGGTGCAAGCGGCGCTACGTCGCCTGCGCGATCATCCAAACGAGCTGATTCAGAGCGTGATTCAGCGCGAATTCGCCGCCGAGCTGCGCGATGAGTCGTCGGCGCAGCATGTCGAGTCGCCAACTTTCATGCGCAATGTCGTTGTGCATGGCGACGCGCAAATTGTGTTGCCGTGCGCGCCTGCCGAGTCGATTCACCTGACGTTCACGTCGCCGCCTTACTACAACGCGCGCGATTACGCGATTTATCAGAGCTACAGCGCTTATCTCGACTTCCTGACCGATGTTTTCCGCCAGATTCATCGCCTGACGAAGACTGGTCGCTTCTTGATCGTCAACACCTCGCCGATCATCATTCCGCGCATGAGCCGTGCGCACGCCAGCAAGCGCTATCCGATTCCGTTCGATCTGCACGCGCGCCTAGTGCAGATCGGCTGGGAATTCATTGACGACATTGTATGGATGAAGCCTGAGTCCAGCGTGAAAAATCGCAATGCCAGCTTTTTGCAACATCGCAAGCCGCTCGGCTACAAGCCAAACGCGGTCACTGAATACTTGATGGTCTATCGCAAGCAGACCGATAAACTCATAGATTGGAACATGCGCCAGTATCCGCCGCACATCGTGGAAGCCAGCCGCGTCACAGGCGATTACGAGACGGCGAACGTCTGGCGCATTGAGCCTGCCTCAGATCGCGTGCATAGCGCCGTCTTTCCATTGGAACTGTGTCAGCGCGTCATCCGATACTACTCATACGTCGGCGATTTGATCTGCGATCCATTCGGCGGTAGCGGCACGCTCGGCAAGGCGGCACGCGATTTGGGACGATATTTCTTCATGGTGGAAAAAGAAGCCGTTTACATCGAGCGAATGCGCCAAGTGCTAGGCACAGGCGGTCTCTTTGACGCGACGCCTGTGCGCTTTCTCCCTTCAGAAGCCTTCGAACAAGCCTGCCTCTGCGATCGCAGCGTCACGACAGCTTCAGGGAACGCTTGTTGAGTCTGCTGAGCGCGGAAAGATTGTCTCGCCTTTGCAGCGTGTTATAATGGCGCTGCGCCGTTTAGCGAGAGGATGTTTTCGTGTGAAGACACGCAGTTGGCTCTCAGATCGTCGCACAGCGCGTCCGCTGACTGTGATCGCGGTCGCTGTGCTGCTGCTCATGGCGCTGATCGGCTTCCTGACCTTCATCCCAGCAGGCGCGCTCACCTCAGCCGCTCAGCAACGCTCTGCCGAAGCGCAACGGCTCTTGGCAGGCTCGCTGGCGCGCCGCATTGAGAACTTCTTCAACACCTATTCAAACGTCTTGATCAGCCTTGCCTCGCGCCCTGCCATTCAAAATGTGGCTGCCAGCCGCGAGACTGCGCTCGCTTTGCTTGAGCAGGCGGCGCAGACTTCGCAAGGCGAGATCAAGGCGTTGGTGCGCATTGCGCGCAACGGCACGCCGCGCTACGCCTATCCGCCTGAATACAACGCGCGCATCGAGGCAGAACAACCGTTGCCTTGGTCAGTGGATGCGAACTGGATCAGCGATATCGTCAATAGCGGCGGCATTCAATTCACGCGCCGCTCAACAGGCGACGGCGTGGCTTATCTGCTGGTCACGCCTGTCAACACAGGCTTGGGCATCAACGAAGTTTTGGCGCTTGAGCTAGACCTAGTCGGCTATTTGAACAAAGTGTTCGCCGATGCCGAGATCGGCGAGAGCGGGCAGCTGTGGGTGCTGACCACAGGCGGCGTGCAGCTCTACAGCGCGCGTCCGCAGCCTGAGTTCCGCGCCGGCACTGCGCAAATCGTCAGCCTAACCGAGACCACGACGCTGACAGGCTATCCATCGTCTGACCGCGAGTCGGTTGTGGCGCCGGTCTACGCGTCTTTCACGCAGAGTCGGACGAGCGTCGGCTCGCTGGTGCTGGTCTTAAGCCGCACCTTCGAAGAGGCGAATCAAGTGGTGGCAGGCACGCTACAATTGATCGCGCTCTTCAGCTTCGGCGTGATCGCGTTCGTGGCGCTCTTCGGCGTGTTGGTGGGCGGCTTTTTGCTCAGCGAGGCGAATCGGCGGCGGCGCGAGGAAGGACGGCGCGAGACGGCGAACACGCTGCTGGACATCTCGCGCGCGCTCAACTCCAGCCTTGAGCTGAACACTGTGCTGGAGCGTATTCTGGCGAACTTGGGCAGCGTGATCCGCTTCGATAGCGCCTCGATCTTGCTGCTGGACGAGGACGGCGAGCATTTCGAAGTGGCGGCTGAGAGCGGCGAGCGCGTAGGCAGCCGCGCTGTTCAGCGCTTCCGCATCGATCAGATCAAAGGCGCGCGCGAGGTGTTGGAGAAGAACGCGCCTATTGTGATCGCCGATTGCCTGAACGATCCGCGTTGGCAAGTGCTGCCTGATAGTCCGATCAGGTCTTGGCTTGGCGTGCCGTTGCGCGTGCGCGACCAAGTGGTCGGCGTTTTGAACATCAACAGCCATCAATTGAACAACTTCACGGATGACGACGTGGCAGTGGCAGTCGCCTTTGCCGACCAAGCAGGCGTCGCCATTCAGAACGCGCGCTCGCACGAGCTGCAAATTCGCGTCTACGAGGCGGAGCTGGAGACAGCGCGCGCCATTCAGACCAGTTTGCTGCCGCAGGAGCCGCCGCCTGTTCCACAGGTGCAAATTGCGGCGCGCTCGATACCTGCGCGGCAGGTCAGCGGCGATTACTATCAATACTTCGTGCTGCCGAACGGCAGGCTTGGCGTGGCAGTTGGCGATGTCAGCGGCAAGGGCATACCGGCTGCCTTGCTGATGGCGGTCATCACCACGGCGCTGCGCGATGAGATTCTGCGCGCCGATTCGCCATCGGGCTTGCTGAGCGAACTCAATCAACGCCTGCTGGCGCGTATGCGGCAAAATCACATGAACAGCGGCTTGCTGGTCACGATCTTCGATCCGCACACGCAGCGCGCCGAGATCGCCGCCGGCGGCATGCTCTCGCCGTATGTGCGCACCAGCAAACAAAATGGCGCGTGGCAAGAGATCGAAGTGAGCGGCTATCCGTTAGGCGCGGCAGAATACGCTTCTTATCGCGCTGAGGCGCTCACGCTCACGCCTGACTCGCTGGTCGTGTTCGTGACCGACGGCGTGATCGAGGCGAAGGATCGCAATGGCGAGCTGTTCGGCTTCGAGCGGTTCGAGTCGCTCTTGGCGGCGCAGCCGCTGAGCGCAAGCGCCGATCAAATTGCCGATAGCATCTTGGCGGCTGTGCGCTCACACCTTGATGGGCAAGAGGCACAGGATGATATCACAGTTGTGGTTCTCAAGACGCTCTCACAAGCGCGTTGACCGATGAGGAGAGTCCATATGATGAAGCAAGTGACATGGCTCTTGGCGCTGCTTTTGGCGGTCAGTTGTGCGCCTGCCGCGCCAAGTCCGACGCCACAGCCAACGCTGCGCAGCGATTTCCGCGTGGCGGTCATCCTGAACGCCGAAGGCACTATTCGCGACGGCACGTTCAACGAGTACGCTTACGTCGGCGCTTCGCAGGCAGGGCGCGACTTCGGCTTGGAAGTGGCATACCGCGAGACGGTGGAAGATAAAGATTATCCGATTGCGATTGGCGCGATGATCGAAAGCGGCTATAACATCATCGTGACGGTCGGCTTTCAGATGCAAAAAGACACTGTGACGGCCGCTGTGAATCATCCGCAAGTGTACTTCATCGGCGTGGATCAACTTGAGCCTGAAGCGCCTGCTAATTTCGTCGGCATTCAATTCGCCGAAGATCAAGCAGGCTTTCTGGTAGGCGCTTTGGCAGGTATGATGACCAAGACGAACGTGGTCGGCGTGGTTGGCGGAGTGGAAATTCCGCCTGTGCAGCGCTTCGTGCGTGGCTTCGTCAACGGCGCGCGCTACGTCAATCCACAAGTGACTGCGCTGAGCGTCTACACCACCAGCTTCGCCGATCCTGCGCAGGGACGCGCGCAGGCAGACGCCATGATCGCGCAGAATGCGGACGTGATCTTCGGCGCGGGCGGTCTGACAGGCTCCAGCGCGATTGTCCACGCCGCGGCGCAAGGCAAATATGTGATCGGCGTTGACCAAGACGAGTTCCGCACGACTTTTGCCAGCGGCAAAGATGCCGACCGCATTTTGAGCAGCGCGGTCAAGCGCGTGGATACAGGCGTCTACATGGCGATTCAAAACATCATTGAGCGCAAATTCAGCGGCGGCACGCTCACATTGACGGCTGCCAGCTGCGGCGTCGCCTATGCGCCGTTCAACAACGCCTCAGGCGCTGTGCCTGCCGCTGTGAAAGAGCGCCTTGAGGCAATTTGGCGCGCCTTAGCAGGCGGCACGCTGCAGACAGGCGCTGCTAACGACGGCGAGACGCCGCCTGAGCCGCTTGCCGCCGATGCGCTGCCGCCGATTGCCGAGAACGCGCCGCGCCTGAGCGATTGCACGCGCGGCGGCTGACCGAGTGCTTATCAGCCTGTTGTGAGGGAGAAGTTCTGCCGTGACCGAGCGAAAACCGATCAAGAGTGTTGAAATCTACCTGCCGAGCGTGCTGGGCTACGAGAAAATCGCCCGCAACGCGGCTGCCGCCATCGCGCAAGAGATGGGCTTCAGCGATGACCGCATTGACGATCTGCAAACAGCCGTGGCGGAAGCCTGCATGAACGCCATCGAGCATGGCAATCGCAATGAGCGCAACGCCAAAGTGACCGTGCTGCTGACCGCTGCCGAGACGGGCGAGCTGGAAGTCAAAGTGACCGATGAAGGTCACACGCCGCTGCCTGATGAACTTCCGCGGCCGGGCAGAATCGGCGAGGATAACCGCGGCTGGGGCATCTTCTTCATCGAGCAGCTGATGGACGAGGTAGAGTTCTCGCGCTTGCCCGAAGGCGGCAACTCTGTGCGCATGGTCATCTACCTCACGCCTGAAGCGCAGCAAGGCGCCTCAGGTGACGACGAGACGAGCGCCTCAGCGCCGCGCGCGCCTGAAGGCGAATGAGCGCCTCAGGTTTCCAAGATAAGTTTCTGTTTAATTTGCCCAAACGAGCGTCAAGTTGATTGACGCGCGCCGCTAAAGGCTGTATAATCCTTTTAGAAAGTTCTGAAAGTTACAAGCGGACTGGCGGACTGACAGAGGTGGCGAGCGCAGGCGCTTGCTGTTCCTAGGCAGATACGCACCGTTGTGAGCGAAGTGTTTTAGTGGGTAGCCCTGCGAGAAGAGAGGTCGCGAGATGAACCACGCAAAAGCGCTGCAAGCCGTTGAGCAGCTGATGATCGAAGTTGTGGAGAGCGAAGTTGACGTGCTGCGCGAAGCCAGTCGCCACATTTTAGCCGCCGGCGGCAAGCGGATGCGGCCGCGCATGACGCTGCTCGCCTATGAAGCGGTAGGCGGTGCCGATATGGACTTGGTGTTGCCTGTGGCAGCCGCTGTGGAGCTGGTGCATACGGCGACGCTCGTCCACGATGATATCAACGACCACGGGCTTGTGCGGCGCGGTCGGCAGACGATCAACGCCATCTGGGGACGCACTTTTGCGCTATTGACGGGCGACTTTCTCTTCACGAAGGTCTACACGCTGATGGCGCCCTACGGCGACCTGAACATCATCTTCGCTCAGATGACCTCTGAGCTGGTGGAAGGCGAGACGTTGCAAGCGGCAGCCGCGAAGGAAGGCAAGCTGAACCGCGAGACGTATGCGCGCATCATCGCCAAGAAGACTGCGTCGTTGTTCGCGGGCGCGGCGAAGCTGGGCGCCAAGCTGGGCAACGGCACGCCGCAACAGGTCGAGGCGCTTTACCAGTACGGCTTCAATCTCGGTCTGGCTTTCCAGATTGTGGACGACATCCTTGACCTGATCGCCGATAGCCAGAAGCTGGGCAAGACGGCAGGCATTGACATCGCGCAAGGCAAGGGCTTCGCAGTAGCAGTGGCAGGCAACGGCGCGCACAGCGCTGTGGCTGTGGCAGAAGAGCCGACCGAGGATCCTGCCGCCGCCTTCAAGCGCAAGCTGCTGCAAGGCAATTACATCGAGGAAGGCTGGCAGCAAGCGCGGCAGTTGGCTGCGCTCGCCAAGCGGCAGCTGGATCACTTGCCGCCATCCGCTGCGCGCGACGAGCTGCTGCGCCTGACCGACGCCGCCGTCGAGCGCGAATACTGATGCCACTTGTTGGGCAGGTCGCCCTGACCTGCCCAAGCTATAGGATCAAATATTCCTGCGGACTTTTGTAGAGCATCAACATGATAGGCTGCGCCCTAGCGACCTCAGTCAGCCTTTGGTTTCGGCTGCACGTGCAGCGGACGGTTTCCAAGCGCTTGCTCAATCGCGCTCAGCACGTCATCGCTGAGCGTCAGCTCAATTGCTTTCAGATTATCTTCCAGCTGGCTGACTTTGGTGGCGCCCATGATCGCGCTGGAGACGCCAGGATGGCGCAGCGTCCACGCCAACGCCAACTGCGAGCGCGTCACGCCTAGCTCATCGGCGATCTTCTTCAGGTTGCGCACGCGCTGGACGTTCTCTTCGGTCATCATGCGCTCTTTTGCCCAATCTTCGCGCGCAAAGCGCGAGTCAGGCGGCACGCCGTCGTCGTATTTGCCCGTCAACATGCCGAACGCCAGCGGCGACCACAGCACCAAGCCGATGCCGAGCTGCGCAGCCGTCGGCAGGATATCGGTCTCGAAGTGTTCGCGGTAGAGCATGGAATATTGCGGCTGCTCAACTTGCGGCGGATATAAGCCGTAGCGCTCGCACAGCGCATATGCCTCGCGCAATTGCGCGCCCGTCCAGACCGAAGTTCCCCAGTACAGCACTTTGCCCATGCGGATCAGATCGTCCATGGCGCGAATGGTCTCGATCATCGGCGTCTCAGGATCGGGACGATGGCAGAAGTAGATATCCACGTAATCCGTGCCAAGCCGCTTGAGCGATTTATCAATGCTCTCAAAGATGTGCTTGCGCGATAAGCCACGATCATTCACGTCGTCGCTCATCGCCCAAAAGACCTTCGTGGCGATCACGAGCGTGTGGCGCGGAAATTGCTTCAGCACGGCGCCCATCTGCTCTTCCGCCTTGCCGCGTCCGTAGACATCGGCGAGATCGAAGTAGTTCACGCCATGTTCGTAAGCGTACTCAACGACACGCCGCGCTTCATCTTCGGCGACCTTGCCTTCGCCGTAGTTGATCCAGCCGCCTAAGCTGAGCGCGCTGACCTTCATGCCTGCA
>DAOTWB010000131.1:0-44373 GCA_034436235.1 Anaerolineae bacterium | reverse complement strand
CGAAGTCGTTCAGATAGGCGTTGATGCCTTCAGTCTGACTGATGTGACGCAAGAACCAGAAGTTCCAGTGATAGTTGAAGTAATCGTAGCCTGCCACATGCGTGCCGTTGTTGAAGATCAAGGCGTGCAAGATAATGAAGGCAAGCGCGCTATACGCAGTGAGCGCTAGTGCGTGCAGCCGCAGGCGTGCGGTGAAAGTCAGCATGGCGCGATCGTAAGTCGTCCCTTAGTTGAGTGAATTGTCTGACAACTATGCCACAAAAAAATGAGACATCAACGGCGCTTTTCGCTGCGCTAGAGCCGCGCCTGCGCAATCTGCTGCCCGCCGATCTGTACGCAGCCGCTTGGGTCGATCCTTCGCCTGCCATGCTAGAGCGCGTTTTTGAGCATCTGCGCACCTTGCAGAGCATTCTCTATGACTACATGCCGCGCCAAGTTGCCGAGACTTTGCCTGAGCCGGGCGAAGTGCGTCACGCTTGGCAAGAAGGCGCGCTCATGTTCACAGACCTAGCAGGCTTCACGCCGCTGATGGAAGCCAACGCCGCTTTCGGTCGGTCAGGTGCGCGCACAGTGCTGAAGACGCTCAACGATTACTTCGGCGCGATGATCGAGATCATCGGCAAATCGGGCGGCAATCTACTGGAATTCACCGGCGATGCGATGCTGGTGCAATTTCCGACCAATGCGCGCCAAAATGAGACCGCGCAGGCAGTGCGCGCAGGCTTGCGAATGCAGCGCGCCATGAGTCGCTTTGCCGATATGCCGCTGCCACAAGGCAAATTCACGCTCGGAATGCGCATCGGCATTCACGCAGGACGCTTTTTCACGGCTGAGATCGGCACGCCGTTCCGCATGGAGCACGTCTTGCTCGGCGGCGCCGTCACGCAGACCAAGCGCGCGGAAGGCGCGGGCAAAGTCGGACGAGTTAATCTGACTTTAGCGGCGTATGAGCGCGTGAGAGGTCTCTTCCGCTTTGAGCCGAACGATCAGGCAGGTTACATGCTGGCTGTGGACGATCTGACGGCGCGCGAGCTGGGCGACTTCGATTTCTCGCCCGGCGGCAGGCGGCTCTCGCGTGCGCTCTTGATGGATCGCAGCATGAGCGGCTTGCTGCACGAGATCGATCAGGTGCTGACGATCGTCGAGCCGTTGGCGAGCTACTTGCCGCGCGCCGTGCTGAACTTGCTGGTGGAAAACGCAGCGCGCCGTCAAATTCCGCCCGATTTCCCTGAGCCGACGGTCGTCTTCGCGAATTTAATCGGCTTGCCTGAGTCAGTTGATCGCGTTCAGCTGCATGAGGAAGCCGATCTGGCGGCGAGTTTTTCGCGCGCCTTCAGCTTGATCAACGCGGCGGTTGAGGCGCGCGGCGGCGTGCTGAAAAAAGTGACCTGCCATCTGAGCGGCTCTGACATGATGATCGTCTTCGGCGCGCCAAATGCCCACACGGATGATTCGTTGCGCGCAGCGCAGGCTGCGCTCGCCATTCGCGATGTAATCGCGCATTTACAGCCGCCGATTGTGGACGGCAAAGCGGTCAATGTCTATTGCCAGATCGGGCTGGCGCGCGGCGCAGTCTTCTCAGCCGAGATCGGCGAGCCGCGCGGACGGCGTGAGTTCAATGTTCTAGGCGATACGGTCAACACAGCAGCGCGCCTGATGAGCAAAGCGGCGCGCGACCAAATCCTGATGACAGAGGCAGTCTACAACGAAGTGAAAGAGCGCATGGACTGCGAAGCGCTAGGCGCGCTGCCGCTCAAAGGCAAGGCGTCGCCTGTGCCGATCTACGCGCTGAAAGGACGCTTGGCGGATTAGCCGCTCATCAAGTTGAAGCTGCCGATCACGGCGCTGAAGGCGATGCCTGCCCAAAGGCTGCGCGTGCGCAGCGCTATGACGCCAAGCGCCATGCCGAGCGTGCCGTACAACGCGACGGCATAGGCGATGCCTGCCAGCGCTTGACCGTTGAGCTGGGCGATCAGGTTTGGCGCGTGCCACAGCGCGAAGAGCAGCGCTTGTATCAGCAGAGTCCAGCGCAGCGAGAACAGGCGCAGTAAGCGCGTTTGCAGCGCGCCGCGAAACAAGAACTCTGTGCCGAAGGCGTAGAGCGCGCTGGTGAGCAGGCTGCGCAGCACGACTGACGGCGCGGTCGCTCTTGCCCAGAGCGCGAGCAAGATGAAGGCGCTCGGCAAGACGCACCAGATGAGCGCGATCTGCCCTGTGCGATGTCCTAGACGGTCAATGCCAAATTCGCGCCAACGCGCGCCGAGCATCAGCAAAAGCGAGAGTGGGATGAAAAAATGCGCGCCTAGATCGCCGAGCGTTTTTTCAGGCTCAATTATCAAGAGCGGACTGAGATAGGCTTTGCCGATGCCGCGAAAGATGTTTATCGCTTCCGTCCACAGCGGCACATAGCTGCTGAGCGATAGGCTTGTCAGCGCAATGATGCCGAGCAAGACGGCGAGCTGCAACACGATGCGATTGTAAGGCGCGCCCATCACCACGCGCCCGACCTTCGGCGGCGCGTCCGTCAAGATCAAGGTGAGCAGAATGCCGATCAACACGCTGCTCGCCAAGAGCAGCAAGCCGAAGATCACCTGACCTGCCAGCGCAAGATACAGCACAGCGCTTAGCCACACGCCGATCATCAAGCGCGTTGTGCTGTGCGCATCCTGCCAGCGACGCCGCCATTGTCCATACCATCTTACCACCATCAGTCGCTCTCCTGCGCATGATAAGCTCGGAAAAAAGCGCTCAGCAAGTCACTTTTGCGGTAAAATGGCAAGCTATTTTTAAGAAGGCTCAGCCTTGCGCTGAAGACGGCAGCTCGTAAAGTTCTACTAAGACGCCGAAAGCGCTCTTCGGATGCACAAAGCAGTAGCGGACGCCTTCCGCGTTGACCTTCGGCGCGTCGTTGATCAACTCCACGCCGTGATCGCGCAAGCGCTGCATCGCCGCAGCCAAGTCTGGCACTTCAAGACAGATGTGATGCAAGCCTGCGCCGCGCTTGGCAAGATACTTGGCGACGCCGCTCGTGGTGTTGATCGGCGCGATCAGCTCAATTTCGCCGTCTTGGAGCGGCAGGAAGGCGATCTCAACTTCCTCATCGGCAACGCGCTCTGTCTTGCTCAGCGATAAGCCGAGCGCGTCGCGCCAGAAGGCGAGCGCTTGCGGAATGTCTTCGACTACAATGGCGAGATGGTTCAGACGGAAGGTCATCAGCGCGCTCCTTGTGCATCAGCTGTTGGCTCGTTCACGCGCTGCTCGATCAAGGCGATCACTTCAGGCGTGATGAGCGAGCGCTGCACAAGCGTCGAGACGAACGGCAGATGTCGCTCCAGCCAAGCGAACATGCGCATGGTGAAGCCGCCAAACCAAATCTCTTGCTCGCCTTTGAGCAATTCGTCAATGGTATGTTCGGCGACGTAGTGCGGCGTGTCTACAGTCAGACCAATGTCGCGCACGTAGTCCTGAATCACAGGCGAGAGCATGTCTGTATCCGTGTAAGCAGGCAAGACCGTCACGACGCGCACGCCTGTGCCTTCCAACTGACGGCGCAGCGCGCTGGAGAAAGCGTTCAAACCTGCTTTGGTGGCTGCATAAGCAGGCACAGAAGCGTTTGGCACGGCGCCGCCGACCGAGCTGACGTTCACGATCACGCCATTGCGCTGCGCCAACATCGGCGTCAGGCACAGGCGCGTCAAGTTGATCGCGGCGGCGAGATTGGTGTTCACCATCTCGCGCACGCGCTTCGGATCGTGGTTTTGCAACATGCCTTGCACCACGACGCCTGCGTTGTTGATCAGGATATCAATGCGTCCGTAGCGCTCAAGCGCAGTCTGCACCAGATGCTCAAGCTGCGCGTCATCGTTCACGTCAGTAGGCACGCACAGCACATCAGCGGCATACGTGGCGATCTCAGCGCGCACTTCTTCCAGCAGCTCAGCGCGGCGCGCTGCTAAAATCACGCGTGCGCCGCGGCGCGCGAAGGCGAGCGCATAAGCGCGACCGATGCCTGAGGACGCGCCTGTGATGATCACCACTGCCTGATTCAGCACCAGCGGCGAGTGTTCAGGGCGCAAGTAGCGCATCAGCCAATACGCGGCAACACTTGCCGCGCTACCCAGCAAAAACCAGCGGAAGCGTCCCATTCTGGCGACTGCCTTTCCCTCAGCGTTCCTTACGAGCGATGCACACTTGGTTCACGCCAAGCGCGAGCGGATTGAACGTGGTGCGCGTGATCACCTGCACAAAGGCAGGCAATCCGAAGAGCGCAAATTGCAATTTCGCGGGCAAGATAGGCAGGTACGGCACATCCCACAAGCCGTCGCCAAAGTGGCGCAGCACGCGGAAGCCTTGCCAAGTCACCCAAGCGCGCCACTGGGCAGGCGGCTGCACATTGATGTGCGTCGGGTCTTTGCCGATGGCGTCCGTCTCAGGATTTTTGAAGCGCCGCAAGCTGTAGATCGGATTGGGCGTGGCGAACAGAAACAAGCCGCTCGGCTTGAGCAGGCGATGCACTTCGGCGATAGTGCGCTGCGGATCGGGCAGATGTTCTAGCAAGTGCAGCGCGACCACTGCGCTGAACGCGCCCGTCTCAAACATGGAGAGATCGTCAGCGCTTTGGACGAATGCCTGCGCCTTAGGCGCATTCAGTTTGGTCTGCTGGACGCTGTATTCAGCCAAGTCAATGCCGATGCACGCGAAGTCGTCTTGCAGCAAGCCGAGCAGATGTCCTAGTCCGCAGCCTAGCTCTAAGAGCTTGCCGCCTTTCGGCGCAAAACGGCGCACCAGCGCTGCATAGTAGCGGCGAGCGAACCAGTACATGCTGAAACGCCCGAGCGGACGGTCTGCGTAGTTATAGCGCTGAAAATACTGTTCGCCATATTCTTCAAGCGGCACTTGCGGCGCCGCGTCTTTCTGCGTCATGCGATTTTTCCTGCCTTCAGCTTCTCTTTGAGGATTGTACCACAGCGCCTGAGCTGCCCAAAATGCCGCCTTTTGGCTACAATTTATAGTGCAGCATTCCAGCATTGAAAGACGAGGCAGACTTTTGGCAACGCAAGCGGCGCTCCGCAAAAAGTATCGGCGCATCAGCGAGAAATTGGTCGCGCTCTACGGCAAGCCTGAATGGAAGCCGCGTTATGCGCCTGTGGACGAGCTGGTGGATTGCATCCTGAGCCAATCCACCACTGATGCCAATCGCGATCGCGCCTTCGCGGCGCTCAAGGCGCGCTTTCCCGATTGGGAAAGCGTACGCGACGCGCCAACTGAGGCAGTTATCGCGGCGATTCGTCCCGCAGGTTTGGCGAACCAAAAAGCGCCGCGCATTCAGAACGCGCTGCGCCACATCACGCACGAGCGCGGCAGCCTCACGCTCGACTTTCTCGCCGAGATGGAGACCGAAGCCGCCAAAGCCTGGCTGACCGCCATTGATGGTATCGGTCCGAAGACTGCCGCCATCGTCCTGTGCTTCGCCTTCGGCAAGCCTGCTTTCCCTGTGGATACGCACGTGCATCGTGTCAGCCAGCGGCTCGGCTTGATCGGCGAGAAGGTCAGCGCCGAAGCCGCGCACGCCGCGCTAGAAGCGCTCATTCCGCCTGAGGAGTACTATCCTGCGCACCTGAATTTGATCGCGCACGGACGGACGCTCTGCCAAGCGCGCAAGCCAAACTGCGAGCGTTGCCCGCTCACTGACGAGTGCCGCTATTTTCAGGCGAGTCAGCCGAAGGCTGCACAGGCGAAGCGGCGCAAATCACCTGAGGAGACTGCGTGATGACTCAGACGCCTAATCCGCGCGAGCTGGACGCCGCCCTGACCGCTGCGCGTCAGACGCTCGCCATTTTGCGCAGCCAAGCGCAGAGCGGACGCATGGACGCCGCCTTCTTCGAAAGTCGCCTGAAGAGCGTTGAAGACGTGCTGGACAAGCTGGCTGCAGAGCGCCAGAAGACGAGCCAACAGGCGCGCATCGCCAAGTTGTATGAAGTCAGCCGTGCGATCGGCTCATCGCTTGACCTGCAGACCGTGCTGAATCAGGTGATGGACGCCATCATCGCGCTGACAGGCGCTGAGCGCGGCTTTCTGCTCATCCAAGATGACGACGGCAACCTGACCATCCCTGTCCGCCGCAACTTCGATCAAGAGACCATCGGCATGGAAGCCGTCTCGATCAGCCGCACGGTCACTAATCGCGTGCTGGAAAGCGATCAAGCGATCATCACCACCAACGCGCAAGAAGACCCGCGCTTTGCCAATCAGGCGAGCATTGTGGCGCACGCGCTGCGCAGCATCATGGCGAGTCCGTTGCGCGTGCGCGGCAAAGTGATCGGCGTCGTCTACGTGGATAACCGCGTGCGCACCAATCTGTTCAACGAGCAAGACTTGGAATTGCTGGAGACCTTCGCGGCGCAAGCGGCAGTCGCCATTGATAACGCGCGGCTGTTCAGCACCACTGATCAAGCGCTGAACGCGCGTGTGGAAGAGCTGACCATGCTGCAGCGCATGGATCGGCAGCTGAACGAGACGCTCGACCTGAACAATGCCTTGCGCGTCACGCTAGAGTGGTCGAGTCGCGTCTGTCAGGCGCAAGATGCCGCGCTGTATCTGTTGGATGAACAGACAGGCGCGCCGCATCTAGTGACGCATTCCAGCATTGCCGAGTCGCCTGCCATTGAGCGCAATCCTGCGCTGATCCAGCAAGTCATCAGCAGCCAAGCACCGCTGGTGCATCAGGCTGAGCAGCAGTCCATCTTGCTGGTGCCGATTCGGCGCAGCGGACGCGTCATCGGCGTGATCGCGATGACCGCTGCGCGCGCTAACGCCTTCAGCGCCGATCAGCAGGCGCTGGTCAGCCGCATGGCAGATCGCGCTGCCATCGCCATCGAGAACGCGCGACTCTACGCTGCTGTGCAGGCTGCCAACAACGCTAAGACCGAGTTCATCGGCGTAGTGGCGCACGAGCTGAAGATACCGATGACCAGCATCAGCGGCTATGCCGATTTAATTCCGATGGCAGGTCCGATCAACGAGAAGCAAGCCGCCTTCATCAGCACGATCAAGAATGCCGTGCAGCGCATGAAAGTCTTGGTGAGCGACCTGAACGATATCAGCCGCATTGAGACAGGCAACCTGCGCATACAGCTGACAGACGTGAACGTCTCAGAAGTGATCGACGCCGTGCGCGAGAGCCTTGCTGCTGAGATCGCGCAGCGCGCACACACGCTCTACGTCGAGGTAGAGCCTGATCTGCCGCCTGTGCGCGCCGATGGCGACCGTCTCATCCAAGTGTTGCTGAACCTCGCCAGCAATGCCTATAAGTACACGCCTGATGGCGGCACGCTTCGGCTCAGCGCCAAGCGCCAGAACGCGCATATCGCGTTCACTGTCGCGGATAGTGGCGTCGGCATGTCTGCTGAGCAGCTCGCCAAGCTCGGCACGAAATTCTGGCGCGCCGATAACGGTCTCGGGCAGCCTGGCACAGGTCTTGGTTTCGCTATCACGCGCAACCTGATCGCGCTGATGAACGGCGACTTGGACGTGCAGAGCGCGCCGAATCGCGGCACGACAGTCACTTTCAGGTTGCCGATCGCACATTGACTATGCAGCACATCTATCTCTCGCCGCATTTCGATGACGCCGCCTTCAGCTGTGGCGGTCAGATTGCGCAGTTGACGCGCAGCGGCGCCGCAGTGACCATTTACACGGTCATGGCAGGCGATCCGCCTGCAGGCTTCACGCCGACCGCACTCACGGACAAGCTGCACGCGCGTTGGCAGCGCGGCATGGCAGCCGAGCAAGCGCTCGCCGCGCGGCGCGCTGAAGATCGAGAGGCAGCGGCGCTGCTCGGCGCGTCGCTCGCCTTTGGCAGCGCTGCGGACGCCATTTATCGCGTCGGCAGGACATCAGGCGCAGCGCTCTACACCACTTCAGAGGCGATCTTTGGCGATGTGCATCCTGACGATCCTGCCACGCCTGAAACGCTTGAGCAGGACTTCCTCGCCGCCTATCCGCACCTGGCGCCTGAGGTCGCGCTCTATGCGCCGCTCGGCGTCGGTCGTCATGTGGATCATCAGCTGGTGCGCGGCATGGCGTTGCGGCTTGCCGCGCGCTTCCGCCTGCATAATGTCTACTTTTATGAAGAATTTCCCTACGCGCGCGATGGCGCCGCTGTGCGCTTGCGCGCCGTGAGCGAGCTGGCACAGGCGATGCGCGCGCATCCTGAGCATTTTGGATTGCGCGCCGTGCTGCACAAGGTCGTGATAGATGAGCAGGCGCTTGCGCGCAAGATCGAGGCGAGCGCTTGCTATCGCTCGCAAGTGGATAGTTTCTGGGCAGATTTGGACGAGCTGGAGCGCGTCTTTCGCGATTATCACGCGCTCAGCGGCGGCGAGCTGTGTTACCGTGCGCAGCTGCGCGGCGAAGATCAGTCCTCAGGCTGATAGCTGTGGCGCGGCGAGCCGTCCATCTTGACCAGCTTCGGTTGGAATGCCGCCAGCGTCTCGACCAGATCGGCTTGCGCTGCCATCACTTCGTCAATGTCTTTATAGCAGTTCGGCACTTCATCCAAGCCTGCCGAGAGGACTTCGATGCCTTTCTCTTTCAGCTTGCGCTTGATGATGTTCCAATCGAAGCGTTTGAACGCCTCAGCGCGGCTCATGCGCCGACCAGCGCCGTGCGCGGCGCTATTCAGCGCAGCTGAGACGCCGCGTCCGCGCACCACATAGCCTTGATCGCCCATGCTGCCCGGAATCACGCCCAGCACGCCTTCGCCAGCCGGCGTCGCGCCTTTGCGATGCACGATCAGCGCTTGTCCATCTATCTCTTCGCGCCAAGCGAAGTTGTGATGATTCTCCACTACGCCCAGCACAGGCAAGCGGATCGCCTGGACGAGCTGCGCGTGGATGATCTCATGATTGGCTTGCGCATAACGACCTGCCAATTGCATGGCTTCCCAGTACTCAGCGCCTGCTGACCAATCCAGATCGAGCCAAGCCAAGTGCTGGAAATCTTTCGGCAAGCCGCTGTGACTGCGCATAGCGATCTGCGTGTAATGATGGGCAATTTCATAGCCGAAGCGTCGGCTGCCGCTGTGGCTGAGCAGCGCCAGATACTTGCCTGCAGGCACGTTGCCTTCAGGCGTCTCGAAAGGCGTCGAGACGCTCAGCGTGCCGAACTCGACGAAGTGATTGCCCGATCCGCTTGTGCCGAGCTGTTCCCACGCAATATCTTTCAGACGGCGCGCCACAGGATGCTCTCGCCAGAGCGGATCGTCCATCACGGCGTGTTGGCGCCGCACAGACCAAGCGTTGCCCGCGCCGAAACAAGTGTTCTCTTCAAGCGCCTTGCGGAAGCGCTCTTTGCGCTGCTCCAGCAAGTGCGGCGGCGCTTCAAAGATGGTCAAGCGCATACGGCAGGCAATGTCCACGCCGACTGCGTACGGAATGACGGCGTTATGAGTTGCCAACACGCCGCCAATCGGCAGACCGTAGCCTTGGTGCGCGTCAGGCATCAGGGCACCGCGCACTGCGATCGGCAGCCGCACTGCGCGCTCCATCTGTTGCAGCGCGGCATGTTCAATATTTTCGCGTCCCCAGACATGGTAAGGCGCGTAAGTATCCAGCCGATAAGCCTGTGGCTGCTGGCGCAAGCGAAGCAGCTCTTTGGCAAGACCTTTGTAGCGCGCATCATCGCTGAACGCCTCAGGCTCAGCCAGCACGGCGCGCAGCGCCGCTAGGATGTCCGCTTCCGAGTCGCCCTGTGCCGCGGCATCAGCGGCTGCCTTCAACGCAATGCCAATCGCTTTGCCCGACGGATAACCGAGCCTCAGCAAATCATGACCGTCCATGTCAGTTCAATCGCCGCATAGCGATGCAATCTGCTCAGAATGGCAGATCGCCCGCCTCTTCAGGAATCTCATCGTCCGCTGCCGCAGGAGCTTTGCCGCCGCCTGCTGCAGGCGTCGCCATAGCCGTCTCGCTATCGGCTGCCTCGCCTCGCGCGCTCAACAGCCTGAACTCGCTCGCCGTCATCTCCAGCGATGCCGTTGGCTTGCCATCCTGCGCCACGTACGCGCTCGCGCTCACCTCGCCTACGAGCAAGATGCGCTGTCCTTTTTTGATCAGCTGCGAAGCTGTCTCAGCGCGCTCGCGCCACAATGTCACACGGAACCACGTCGTCTTCTCTGAGCGCTGCTCGCCGCGTCCCGTCACTTTGCTGACCGCCACCGAGAATGTGCAAACTGGCACACCATCGTTCACATACTTGAATTCAGGATCGCGCCCAACATTGCCGACGATGATCAACTGCTGAAAAGTCATGGCTTGCCGTCCTTCTGGCTACCTTGCAACACGCCGTGCGAGCTGTCAGGTAGCGCTTGGCGACAGACTCGCTACTTAAATTATAGAACGCTTGTTCAAAATAAGCAAGAGGCGATTTTTCCACCTTGCCCTTATAATTCACTCCAAAGCTATACGCTAGAGAGGTATCACCGTATGGGTGAATTCATCGCTTTCTCGTTCGTGATGTTGCTGGTGTTGGCTGCCTATTGGTCGTTCGTGATCTTGCCACGCCAGCGCATGTTTCGCAAGCACAATAAGTACGTGCGCACGCTCAGCGTTGGCGACGAAGTGATCACGGCAGGTGGTCTAGTTGGCACGCTGACGCACATGGAAGCCGATCGCGGCATCGCTTACGTGCAAATTGCTGATGGCGTGGAAGTGAAAGTGCTGACGACTGCGCTCAGCCGTCCCTTCGATCCTGAAGAAGTGGCGATCACGGCAAATCTGGGCGTCGATCCGACCGCCGATCAGCGCTTGCAGCAGCGCGGCGCACAACACTAGGCACATCGTGCGCAGTGTGCTATGCTTAGGCAGCCTTCAGACAGCGCAGGCATAGCACGCTTATGGCAGAGTCGCACGTATCGCAGGGACAAGCGCTCAGCGCAGGGCAGCTGCGCGCAGTCTCATTGATCATCGCCGCTTCTTTCGTGCTGAGCGGCGTGCTAGGCTTGCTGCGCGGCGTGATCATCGGCGCAGTCTTCGGCGCAGGCGCCGCATTGGACGCTTTCTACGCCGCTTATCGCCTGCCTGAGATGCTCTTCACGCTTGTGGCAGGCGGCGCGCTCGGCTCAGCGTTCATCCCTGTCTTCAGCCGATACTTGGCGCAGGGCGATAGCGCAGGCGCTTGGCGCTTGGCGCGCGCTACGCTCAGCTTGATCACGTTGATCGCGCTCTTGCTCTCGCTCAGCGCGGCGCTAATCGCCTTTCCAATCGTGGATCGGCTGTTGACGCCGCAAGCGCGCTTGCCGCAAAAACAATTGACGGCTGAGCTGATGCAGATCATGCTGATCACAGTTGCCATTTTCAGCGCCAGCGGCTTGATCATGGCAATTTTGAACGCTAATCAGCGCTTTTTGGCGCCTGCGCTCGCGCCGAGCATGAACAACGTCGGTCTGATCGGTGGCGCGTTGTTGCTTGCGCCGCACATGGGCGTGTATGGATTGGCTTGGGGCGCTGTGATGGGCGCGGCGCTGCACCTGATCGTCCAATTGCCTGCCCTGCGACCGTTCTGGGCGCACCTGCGACCGAGCGGCGCGCTCATCGCTGACGGCATTGGCGAGATCGTGCGCCTGATGCTGCCGCGTTTGATCGGCATGGCGGCTGTGCAGCTCAACTTTGTGGTGAACATCATCCTCGCCTCTGCCATGCCCGAAGGCAGCCTTGCGGCGCTCAGCATCGCTTTCACACTGATGTTCGTGGTGCTAGGCGTCGTAGCGCAGAGCGCAGGCACTGCCATCTTCCCGACTCTTTCGCTGTATGGCGCGCGCGGCGATTTGGAGCGTTTCCGTCAGACGCTGCGCGATGCGCTGCGCGGCGTGCTTTTTGTGGCATTGCCTGCCACAGGCGGCTTGATCGTCCTAGCGCAGCCGCTGGTGAGCACGCTGTTCGAGCGCGGCGCTTGGTCGCGCATGGATACGGTCGCGACGGCTTGGGCGCTCAGTTTCTTCGCCACAGGTCTGGTGGCATTCGCGCTGCAGGAGCTTCTGGCGCGCGCCTTTTACGCGCTGCGCAATACAGTGGCGCCTGTGGCGGTCGCTGTAGGCGGCTTGTTCCTGAACGTGGCGCTCAGCTTGCTGCTGATTCAAGTCGTGCGCGGCGCAGAGACAGGTCAGGGCGCGCACGGCGGCTTGGCGCTGGCGAACGCGCTCGCCACGGCAGCGGAGAGCGCTGTGCTGTGGCTATGGCTGCGTCGCAAGATCGGCGCGCTGGGCGACCGAGGCACACTGGACATGGCAGGGCGCGCGCTCATCGCGGCGGCAGGCATGAGCGCAGGCGTCTGGGCGATGAGTCAGCTTCTGGCGCAGGCGGCGCCGCTGCTGGTCGTGATGGTGTGCGTGCCGCTCGGCATCTTGCTCTATCAAGGTCTGGCGTTGCTTCTTGGCGTGCCAGAGGCGCGCAGTTTGCCGATGAGTATCTTGCGTCGTCTGAAGCGAGGCTGAGCATGCGCGTTGTGCTGCAGCGTGTGACGCACGCGCGCGTCACAGTAGAAGATCAGGTGGTCGGCGCGATCGATCAAGGCTTGCTGATCCTGATCGGCGTGCGCAACGGCGATACAGCCGCTGAGGCGAAATGGCTTGCCGAGAAAATTGCCGTGTTGCGCATCTTCGCCGATGAAAACAATAAGTTCAATCGCTCGTTGTTGGATATCGGCGGCGGCGCATTGGTCGTCTCGCAGTTCACGCTGTACGGCAACGCAGTCGGGCAGCGCCGTCCGAGTTTCATCGAAGCGGCGCCGCCGAGCCTTGCCGCGCCGCTGATTGACCAATTCGTCGCCTTTTTGCGGCAGGCAGGCGTGCAGCGCGTGGAAACAGGCATCTTCGGCGCGAAAATGTTGGTAGAATTGGCGAATGACGGACCGGTCACGCTCATCCTTGAGCGAGAAGCGCCGCACAGCACATAAGGTTTGGGACGAAAAAATGCTCACACGCTTAGAATTGGATGGTTTCAAAGCATTTCGCAACTTTGCGCTCGATTTTCAGCCGTTCATGGTCTTCATCGGCTCGAATGGCGTCGGCAAGACCAACTTATTTGATGCGATCGCGCTTTTGGCGCGCCTTGCCGAAGGCGACTCGCTGGAAGATGCTATGTTGCGCGCGCGCGGCGAGCCGCTTGAGCTGTTCACGCTGCACGCTGATGGCAGCCGCGCTGCGCGTATGCAGCTGGCGGCTGAACTCTTGCTGGATCGCGAGGTGATCGGCGCCAACGACAAGCCTTTCATGCCGACCAACACGCGCTTGCGCTACGAGCTGACCATCGAGCGGTGCGGCGAAGGCGCGCATATTGCTGCTGAGTCGCTCATGCCGCTGCCTGAGTCGCGAGATGCTTGGTTTCGCGATCAAATTCCGAGCAAGGCGCGCAAGGCGTGGATCGTCCGCGAGAAACGTCCGCCGTACATCGCTACAGTTGGCGAAGCGGACGAGTTGATGATCTACCGCAATCAGGATACTCTGGCAGGCGGACGCGAAGGCTTGAAAGTTGGCGATTTGCAGAAGAGCGCGCTCGGCACGGCTGATGGGCTGCGCTATCCGACCATTCACGCCGTGCGGCAAGCCATGCGTAACTGGCGCTTGCTGCGCTTCAACGCTGAAGTGCTGCGTCAGCCATGCGCGCTTGACGCTGAAGCGAAGCTGCAGAGCGACGGCGCAAATCTGCCCGCTGTGTTGGCGCGTCTGCTGCGCGAGCAGCCTGAGGCAATCGCGGACATCACGCAAGTGCTGCAGAGTATGCTGCCGCAGGTGAAGGCGATAGATATCAAGACGCTCAACAATGGCGAGCGGCAGCTAGTTGAGCTGATCGGACAAGACGGCACGCGCTTCTCGTCGCGCGTGCTGAGCGACGGCACGTTGCGGCTGCTCGGCTTGGCAGCCTTGCGCTACGATTCAGCGCAGCGCGGTCTGATCTGCTTTGAAGAGCCTGAGAACGGCATTCAGCTCTTGCGGCTGCCTGATATGGTCAACGTGCTGTACGGCTTGGCGCTCAACTTTGAGCGCGACCTGCCTGATGGCACGCACAATCCGCCTTTGCGCCAGGTCTTGGTCAACACGCACTCGCCGAGCATCCTCTCAAACGTGCCGCCGCACAGCGTCTTCTACTTCGGCTTGCAGAGCGACGCGCTCGGACAATACACTTTTTCTGTGCCTGTGCGTCCAGAGCTGATTCCTGACGAGCAAGGACGCTACCGCATCTGGCTGCAGATTCAGCAGGAATTGAGCGGCTCGACGCAGTAGCGCGCTGCGCATGACGCTATTCAAGCGCTTTTTCGTACTCTTGCGTCACGCGCAGGCTCACTTCAGTATCGCCTAGCACATCGCGCACGTAGATTTCGCGGATCAAGACTGTGCCGATCGCCGCTAGTGGCACGGAGAGCAGCAAGCCGAGAAAGCCGAAGAAGATGCCGAAGATGATCTGTGAGAGTAGGATGATCGCCGGCGGCAGCTGAATCTCGCTGCCCAGCAAGAGCGGCGCCACCACCTGCCCGACGATGAACTGAATGCCAAAATAAACCAGCACGACCAACAGCACTTTCTCAGGGCTGTTGATGATGGTGACTGCCAAGACTGGCACAAGCGCCAAAAGCGGACCGAAGTTGGGCACAAACGAGAACAGACCGCTGATCACGCCCAGCACGCCTGCCAATGGCAATCCTAGCACCAGCATAGCGATGGTCGTCAAGATGCCTGTCAGGATCATCAAAATGATCTGAGTTTGCAGGAATTGACGCAGCGTGTAATCAAGGCTGAGCAGGATTTCGCGCGCGCGCGGACGATAGCTGATCGGCACAAGGCGCAGAACGCCGCGCCAATGTGGATCAGGATCAGCCACGAAGTAAATGCTCAGGAAGATCACGATCAGCAGGCTGAACAACACTGAGAAGAGATTCGTGACAAACGGAAAGACTTGCCCGCTCACGGTCGCTAGGCTGCTGATGATCTGCTGCCAGAGCTGATTGGTCAGGTCGGCAAGGCTGACGTCAGTCATGAAGTCGCGCAGGAAGGGAAAGCGCGCCGTCAGATTCTCGGGCGATAGCTCGCGCTGCAACACCTGACCTGCCGAAGGCAGCGTCTGCACCACAAGAATGCGAAACTGCTCAAAAAGATCGGGCAGCGCCAGCGCCGAGGCAGCTGAGATGACCGCGCCGATTAAAAAGACGGTCAGCAGGACGGCGAGCGCACGATTGACGCCGTGCCGCACGAAAAAGCGGATCGGCGTGGTGAGCAAGATCGCGAAGATGATCGCCGTCAGCGCCAGCAGCAGCACATCGCGCACCAACCAGATCGCCAGTAGCACAATGACGAGCGCGAAGGCGATCAACAGCCAGCGCACCACGTTTGTATCGCTACGGCGCGTCTCAATTGGAAACATGCTATGGCTTTGGAACGCTCTCGGATTATATGTATTCTAACACTGTGCGCGCACGTGCCGCTACTGGACGAGAAGCGGCGCAAGGCGCTCTAGCAGCGGCGGCGCTAAGATGAACGCGCCGACCAACACAGCCGCCACAGCTGCCAGCAGCACAGCGGCGGCGCCCACGTCCTTACAAACACGCGCCATCGGATGAAGTTGCGGACTGGCTAAATTGACCGCCGCTTCTAAGGCTGCGTTGATGAACTCAGCCATCCAATTCATGGTGATGATGACCACCAAAACTGCCCAATCGCGCGGCGGCAAGCCAAGCCAGAATGCAAGCGCCATCACGGCGACCGAGAAAACGGCTTGAATGCGCGTGTTTTTCTGATAGCGCAGCATGTACAGCCAGCCGGCGAGCGCATAGCGCAGGCTCTCCAGGCGGCTCTTGCTGACAATCGGACTGTAATCTTCAGGACGTGCGTTGAGCGTCTCCAGCGTATCGGGATGAAAGATCAAAAGCGGTCGTCTGCCGTTGAGTGTCTGTCGCTCAGTCTCAGTTTGTGGTGTCTTCACAGCTATCTCCGAACGTGAAATGTGGGATGTTCAGGTCAGTGATGCCGAGTTGCGCCAACAGCTCAGCTTGTTTTTGCCACATGCGCGC
Source organism: Anaerolineae bacterium (assembly GCA_034436235.1). Classification (GTDB taxonomy): domain Bacteria; phylum Chloroflexota; class Anaerolineae; order Aggregatilineales; family UBA2796; genus CP2-2F. The sequence continues at coordinate 28,314 of DAOTWB010000131.1, read as the reverse complement.
CTGATTCTCGGCAGTGTCGTGATCGTAGCCGAGCAAGTGCAGCGTGCCATGAACAACGAGCAAGATCAGCTCATCTTCCAGCGCGTGTCCTAGCTCAGCGGCGCGGCGCTGCGTGTATGGCAAGGCGATGATCAGATCGCCTAGGTACGGCTGTAGCTCAGCGGCGATCTCTTGCGCAGCTGCGCCTGCTGAAGCGGCGATAGCCTGCATCTCTTCCATCATCGCCTCTGAGAATGGCTCATGCGGAAAAGAGAGGATATCCGTCGGCGCGTCCACGCCGCGATGCTCGCGATTGAGCTGCTGCACTGTCTCGTCGTCGGTCACTATCAGGCTCAGCGCTGAGCCATTGCGGACGGCGTGCGCTGCCAGCGTCTGTTGAATGGCGGTCTTCAAACGTTTGATTGGGACGAGCGCTCTGTAGGCGCGCCGTATATCAGTGTGAATTGTGTAGCGGCTCATGTGAAACTCATTTTTCAGTTGGACTGAGCGCTGTGGCAGGCAACGCCTTGATCTCTTGTGTGTCGCGTGGCGGCAGCGCAGGATAAGCGATACGCGGATGGAAGACACCTTGCAAGCTAGAGACGAACACTTCTTGAATGGTCTTCAAATCGTTGATGGTCAGACCGCTTTCGTCAAGCTGACCGTCTACTAGGCGCGACTGGACGATCTCATGGATGATATCAGCGATCTCTTGCTTGTCGCGCGTGCGCTTGCTGCGGATGACGCTCTCGCTGGTATCGGCGAGCATCAAAATGGCGGCTTCACGGCTGCGCGGACGCGGACCGGGATAGGTGAAGTGCGCAGGATTGACCGCGTTTTCATCGCCGTTCGCCGCTTCAAGTGCCTTGCCGTAGAAATAAAGCACGCGCGTTGTGCCGTGATGTTGCCTGATGAAATCAATGAAGATATGCGGCAAACGCTCGCGCCGCGCCAATTTCTCGCCTTCGATCACGTGCGCGATGATGATCCGTGCGCTATCGCGCGGCGAGAGCGTCTCATGCGGATTGACGCCTTCCGCCTGATTCTCGACGAAGAAGAGCGGCGCGTGCAGCTTGCCAATATCGTGGTAAAGCGCGCCAACGCGCACCAACTGTGCATCAGCGCCAATGCGCTCAGCCGCCAGCTCAGCCAAATTGGCAACTTGCAAGCTGTGCTGATAGGTGCCGGGCGCCTCGCGCAGCAGGCGCTGTAACAGCGGTTGGCTCGGCTGTGAGAGCGCCAACAATTTGATGCTGCTCGGCACGTTCAGCAGGCTGCTGCCGATGTACAAACCGACCAAGCCTAAGCCTGCCGAGAGCAAGCCGCTGAGCAACCCTGCAGGGATCACTAGCAGCAAGCGCGTCGGCTCGGTCGTGTTTTGTAGCAAGGCAAACAACAAACTGACCACCATGTTTGCGCCGCTGATGACTAGCCCTGCCATGAAGTAGCTCTCAAGGCGCTCAGCGCGCCGCAAAGTGAGAATGGCTGCTACGCTGCTGACGCCTGCCAAAACAGTCAGCTCTAGCGAGGCGTTCATCGTCAAGCCCAGCAAGAGCGCCAACGCCGAGCTTGCTGCAAACGCGACCTGCACATTGGTGAGCGCCACGACGATCAAGGCGAAGGCTGCCACAGGATACGCTCTAGAGATGATGTATTCAGGCAGTGTGTAGAAGCGCGCGCCGCCTAGGAAGAGCAGAAATAATCCGCCCAAGAATATCAGCAGCCGCACGTTGCCGAACAGATCGGGATGATAGCGCCGCACATAGATCGCGCCTAGCGCAGTGATCAGCAAGACAGCCATCAGCGCGCTGCCGAGGATGCGCAAGCGCTGATCGGGCGGCTGAATCAACTTGAGTTTGGTCAGCGCTTCAAGGTCGGCTTCGGTGACAATCGTGCCGCTGCGCACTACGAGCTGCCCTTGCAAAAAGTTGCGCGTGACAGGCTGCACGGTATCAGCAGCGGCGCGCCGTGCGCTGCGCGTGCGCTCTTCGTTCAGAAAAGCGTTCGGCTTGATCAAATTGCGCACAAGACTGACGATCACTGCCGCTTGTGTCTCGCTGACTGTGATGCTGACCAAGTTTGGCAGGCGCGCAAAGACTTCGGGCAGTGTGTCTTCGCGGATTTGGTCGCGCATGGTGCGCTCTAGCAAGGTGATGACCTGCGCGTCTACGTCGCGCCATTCTCGGTCGCTCAGTCCGAGCAAAAGCGCGGGCAGTTCATCGGGAAAACTGAAGCCTTCGATGGCGCGCAAGTCAGCGATGCGCTGTGGCAACGTGCCGTATGGATCGGCGCGCACGTTCTCGATGTAGGTCAGCACTTTGCGCGCGTGCTGCACTTGTTGGCGCAAAACGCTCGGATTGGGCGGATCGTAGACTTCGCGCACAGCATCGGCAGCCGCTTGGCGCGCCAGGCGAGTCAGCACTTCGCTCTCATAAGTGATGCTGATCGGCGCGAGGATATCGTAAGGCGCCACTTGCCCAACGTTCAAGGTGACAGGCTCGGCAGGCGTGAGCGTTGTGAAAGCGACGATGGCGCTGGCTGCGCTCAGAAAAATTGCGCCGAGCAATGCCCATTGCACTTGCCGCCATGTCGGCAGCCGCTCTAAGAGCTTGACAGGCATCGTGTCACCTCACTTTCGCCCAGCAACTGCGCTTGCCGCTGCGGCGCGCTCAATTGCTCAGCAAGGTCTTTAGCATTTCGTTGACGAGCTTGCCATCGGCGCGTCCTTTGATGCGCGGCATCAGCACCTTCATCACGTTGCCCATCTCTCTGGCGCTTTTGGCGCCTGTCTCTTCGATGGCGCGCCGTATTTCGGCTTCCAATTCTTCGCGGCTGAGCTGCTGCGGCAAGTATGACTCGATCAGGCTCAGTTCGAATTGTTCTTTCTCAACAGTCTCTGTGCGTCCAAAGCGCTGCGCTTCTTCGATGCTATCGCGGCGTTTTTTCGCCTCGCGCATCAGCAGCGCGATCGCGTCGTCGTCACTGAGCGTCTTCTGTCCGTCCACTTCTTCCTGCTTAATGGCAGAAGCGATCAAGCGAATTGCATCGCGGCGCGCTATATCGCCGCTCTTCATGGCAGCTTTCAGGTCTTCTTGCAGCCGATCCTTAAGATGCATCTGTCACGTTTTTCCTTGTGCTTCACATCAGCTCATTTATTATAACACAGCGCGCCACGTGCGCAGAAAAGGGCGGCTTGTCACAGCGCTTTGTGGCGCCATGCAGTAGCGGCAACACTTGACAAGCGTGTAAACTTGTTGCTCAATAGGCGCCTGTAGCATACGCTTTGGAAAAAACTAGCATGACCGACGCTCTCAGCATCCGCAAGGTCGAGACTTCTCAAGACTTCAAAGTCTTTCTAGAGTTCCCTTGGTCACACTATCGGAATGATCCAAATTGGATACCGCCGCTCGTCTCCAGCCGCCGTCATCTGTTGGATAAAAAGCGCAATCCATCTTGGCAGTACATGACCGGCGAGTATTATCTCGCTTGGCGCGGCAAGAAACCTGTCGGCACGATTGCCGCTTTCGTCAACCATCGCCATAACCAGACGCATAACGAGAATCTAGGCTGGTTCGGCTTCTTCGAGTGCGAGGACAATCAAGAGACGGCGACCGCCTTGCTGCGCACAGCCGCCGATTACGCACGCGCGCAAGGCTGCGACGCTATGCGCGGACCTGCCAACTTCACTCTGAACGATGAGTGCGCGCTGCTCATCGAGAACTTCTCGCCGCCGATGCTGCTGATGCCGTATAATCCGCCGTACTATCAGCGCCTGATCGAAGCGAGCGGACTCGGCTTGGCAAAAGCGATGGACTTGGTCAGCTACATCGCGAAGCCGACCAGCTACCTCGATGAGAACGGCAACATCCCTGAGCGCTTGCTGCGCGTGATCCGCAAGGTGAGCGAGAAGTATCAAGTGAGCGTGCGGCGCGCCAACGTGCGAGAACTGCACAAGGAAGTGCATCTGCTGGCGGAAATTTATCGCGCGGCTTGGGCGAACAACTGGAGCTTTGTGCCGCCAACAGACTCAGAGATTGACGATCTGTTCAAGCAGCTGAGCCAGTTCTTCGATCCGCGCTTGGGCGAGTTCGGCATGGTGGACGGCGAAGTGGTCGGCTTTATGTTAGCGCTGCCGAACATGAATCAAGTGCTGCAGCACGCCTATCCACATCCGCGCGTCCCTGAGTGGTGGACGCTGCTCAAAGCGTTCTGGCACTGGAAAATCCGCCCGAAGATCACGGAGCAGCGCATCGTGATGTTCGGCGTCAAGCCTGAGTATCAGCGCATGGGCGTGGCTGCCGCCATTCTGCTGGCACATATGGAAGCGACCATGCAAACGCGCTATCCTGATGTTGACCTAGGCTGGGTGCTGGAGACGAACGCCGCCATTGATACGCTCGCCAAATCGTTCAACTGTCCAATCTACAAACGCTATCGGTTTTACCAGATGCCGCTGAGTTGACCGCATGGTAGACCACAACGAACCAAGCGAAGGGCTGCCGCGCAACTCTGATGAGCTGATGGCGCAAGGCGGCGCCGAGATGAGCGATGTTCTCACGGTTGCCGCCAGCCTGAACGCAAAAACGCTCAAGGAGCTGCTGCGCAACCGCAACTTTGTGCCGCTCTGGATCGGACAGCTGGTGAGTTACTTGGGCGACCAATTCATGCTGATCGCCGTGCTTGCCACCATCAACAAATTGACCGCCAGCGCCAGTTTTTACGTGGTGTTGCTGGCTGTCTCGCTGGCTGCGCCGCAGATTCTGTTCGGCTTGATCGGCGGCGTGCTGGTGGATAAGCTCGACCGCAAATGGACGATGATCGTCACGGACGTTGTGCGCGCGCTCGCCATGTTCAGCATGTTGCTGGTGGCAGGCGATGCAGCGCGCATCTGGATTTTTTATCCGGCGATCTTCGCCATCGGCACGTCACAGATGCTCTTCTATCCGGCGCGCGCCTCAGCGATGCCTGCACTGGTCAGCAAGCGCAACTTGGCAGGCGCAAATGCCTTGCTCGAAGCAGGCTTTGTGGTCGCGCTGATCTTCGGCTCAGGCGCGGCAGGCTTGTTGGTCGAGCGCTTGGGCGAAGATTTCGCCTTCACTTTCAATGGCTTCGCCTTCTTATTCTCAGCGCTGATGATCTTGATCATCCGCGTGCCGCCGCGCCAAGTGCATCACATGAAGACGGCACGCGGCAGCAGTTACGGTCAGGTGTGGCGCGAGCTGCGCGAAGGCTTGGTCTACATCTGGCAGACGCGCTCCATGCGCTACATCATGGGCTTGAGCGTGATCGTGGCGGCAGGCTTAGGCGCGGTCATCGCGCTGGTGCTGGATTACCTGACGCTTGAGTTGAAGGTCGGCGCGGACGGCTTTGGCGTTGTGATCGGCATTTTAGGCGTCGGCATTGTGATCGGCGGCATCTTGATCCAGCGCCTCTCTAAGTTTCTGCCTACCAATCGCCTTGTGGCGCTCGCGATCTTCTTGCAGGGCGTGGCAGTTGGCGCTTTTGTGTTGCATCCGCCGTTCGGCTTAGTGCTGTTCCTGACCGCGCTGATCGGCTTCAGCTTGATCGTGGCGCGCGCCGTGCTGAGTACGCTGACGCAAGCGATTCCGCCTGAAGAATATCGCGGACGCGTTCAAAGCGCGTATAACTTGATCTTCTCAGCGCCGTTGACCTTGGCGATAGGCATTGCCAGTCTGTTGGTCACACTCTTCAATCGCGAGATCGTCATGGGCGGCTTCGGACTCGGTCTGATGCTGACGGCGTATCTCTCAATGCGCTTGCTGCGCGGCGTGGATGAGGCGATCTACGGCAGTTAGCCGCTATGCACAGCATCGTGACCTGCCATCCTGACTTCGAGGACTTCGCCTTGCGCGAGGTGAGTCAGGCGTCGCCGTTGTGCAGCGTGCGCGGCAGGCTCGCGGCAGGCGTGCTGCTGATCAACGCGCCGTTCCAGTCGCTGGCAGCGGCATGGCGCGCTCAGCCGCCGATCTTCGTCCGCCATGTCTGTCCTGCGCAAAGAGAACTGCCGTTGCCATCGGCAGACGATGCAGAGACGCTCTTAATCTTGCTCCGCGCAGCTTGTGCTGAGACTATCCTGCCATCCTGATGAGCCATTCTCAGTGCAGACGCGCCTATTCGCTGACGATCTGCCGTTGAAGCCGTTCGATGTCAATTGCGCGCTGGCTGAGCTGGTGATGGATGCGCCGTTGGCAGTGCGCAAGCCGCGCCAGGTCATCTCAGTCGTGATCGGACGGCTGGACGCGACGCTGAGCGCATGGCTCGGTCTGTCAGCCGCTGCCGATAATCTCTCCGATTGGGCAGGCGGCGCGCGGCGCTTCGCGCGCGAGCAAGGGCGCATCAGTCGCTCAGAATTCAAGCTGTTAGAAGCGCTTGAAGTCTTCGGCATCGCGTTGCCTGCGCGCGGCTACGCGCTTGACCTTGGCGCGGCGCCTGGCGGCTGGACGCACGTCCTGCGCGCGCGCGGCATGTATGTCACGGCAATTGATCCTGCCGCGCTCGACTCGCGCCTGCTGAGCGACTCAGGCGTGCGCTACCGACGCCTGACCACCGAGTCGTACTTGCGGACTGCCTCTGACACCTTCGATCTGATCGTGAATGACATGCGCATGGACGCGCGCGACTCGGCGCGCTTGATGTGCGCTTACGCGCCACTGCTCAGGCTTGAAGGCATGGCGATCATGACGCTCAAATTGCCTGAGGTGAAGCGAAGCGTTGCGCTGGAAAGCGCACTCTCGATCTTGGCTGATTCCTACCAAGTTGTCCGCGCGCGTCAATTGTTCCACAATCGCAGCGAGATCACCTTGCAGCTGGGACGCCGTTAGCGCGCTTGACCGTTCCTGCGCTATAATGCGCGCTGAGCGTCCTGAAAAGTTTGTGCGAAGCGTGAGATATAGTTATGAGCAAGCGTTCGTCTGCGCAAATGCCGATCATGCGCAACTATCCCGATGTGCTAGGCTGGTATAGCGCTGAGCGCCAAACCATTGAAGGACTTCAGGTTGCGCTCGCCGTGCGTCCGACGCCTGTGGCGGCAGGCAAAGCAGTGGACGTGATCGTCCTGCTACAGAACATGCTCGGCGGCGAGACAGATGCCGTGCTGCGCCTTGTGCTGCCCGAAAAAGATTCGGCGGGCAAAGCAGGACGCTTCAGCACGCCGCTCCAGAAAGCGGTGCGCGTCGGTATGCGCAGCGGCGAGGTCGGCTACGCGGCGCTACCCATGTTGATCGGTCACCAAGCGCAAGCGGGCGAGTACAGCGTGCAAGTTGAGGTCGTTTGCGAGCCGAAAAAGCGCGGCGCAGAGCGCGTGCGCAGTGTCCAGCATCCTGCCGCGTTCGATATCCACGACATAACGCCTGAGCGGCGTCCGATTTTTGAGGCGATTCACGGCTTGCCGTTCGCAGCGCAAGCAGGCGCCAGGACGCGCGCAGGGCAGTTGATCGGCGCGCCGTTCACAGTTCAGCCGCCGACGGTCGCCGCGCTGCCCGGCGAGATGCGCCCGAACTACGTCTCGTTATGGACTGAGGCAGATCATCGCGATCCACAATTTTTGAGCGCGCAGGCGGGCGATCTGGTCAAGAAGATGTTGCCTTTGCTCAGGCGCGATCACGTTTTCTTCCCACTTTTGAAGGCGATACAGGCGCGCTTTGACGCGGCAGGCTATCGCCTGTGGGCAGGCGAGGCGGTCATGATCGCCAAGATGCTCACGCACACGCTGGAGATGGGCGCGCCAATCCAGATGGCAGGGCAGGAGCAGCCTGTCTATCCGCGCTGGTACGCGACGCTGAGCCAGACGCTTTTGAGCGAGCCTGACTTGGCTGTGCCGAGCGCAGTTGAGACGCTCGTCTCGCGCATTTTGCTGCCCGATCTGCTCTTCGATGCAGGCATGGTCGCTTTTGCGACGCTCAGCACGCTCACGCACGAGAGCTTTGGCGATGACGAGGAACTGAAAGCGTATCTCGATAAACTGGTCAGCGCTTTGATCGCGCAAGAAGCGCCGCTCGATCTGAGCCGCGCTTGGTTGCCGCTGGCTTTGGGCGGCTTGGTCGCCAATTCATCGGTCATCATGCCGCGCGAGAACATGATCGAGACTGTTCACTTGTTCTTGCACGCGCGCGAGAAACGTCTCGCCGAAGCGAATGAGGCACAAGCCGTCTTATTTCAGATCGCCGATGACTTGATCGAGCGCGCCTTAGCGGGCGAAGGCTGACGCTGCGCTTGACAGGTCTCAGTTGTGTGGCGAATCAATTGCGGCTATAATGACGGTTTGAAACAATGCTATCGTGGAATGATTTGGACAGCCGCAGCGCAGTTGCGGCAACCGAGTTTTTGAGGAGCGCGCACAATGTCTGATGGAATGGTGAGCGACGTCAATTTTGCCATGATCAAAGTGGTCGGCGTCGGCGGCGGCGGCAGCAACGCCGTCAATCGGATGATCGAAGAAGGCTTGGGCGGCGTGGAATTCATTGCCGTGAACACGGATAGCCAAGCGCTGACGCTCTCGAACGCGCGCACGCGCGTGCGCATTGGCGAGAAGCTGACGCGCGGCTTGGGCGCAGGCGGCAATCCTGAGATCGGGCGCAAGGCGGCTGAAGAGAGCGCCGATGAGCTGTATGAAGTGCTGCGCGGCGCCGATATGGTCTTCATCACGAGCGGCATGGGCGGCGGCACAGGCACAGGCGCGGCGCCGGTCATCGCGCAGATTGCGAAAGAGCTGGGCGCATTGACCATCGGCGTGGTCACCAAGCCGTTCAGCTTCGAAGGCGCACGGCGCATCAGCACGGCTGAGATGGGCATTGAAGAACTCAAAAGTCGCGTGGATACCTTGATCGTGATTCCAAACGATCGCCTGCTGCAGATCATGGATAAGAAGACGCCGCTCAACGCCGCTTTTCGCATCGCGGATGACGTGCTGCGGCAAGGCATTCAGGGCATCTCAGAGGTGATCACTGTGCCGGGCTTGATCAATCTCGATTTTGCCGATGTGCGCGCTATCATGAGCGAAGGCGGCGCCGCGCTGATGGCAGTTGGCACTGCCAGCGGCGACGATCGCGCTCGCAAGGCGGCTGAGATGGCAGTCAGCAGCAATCTCTTGGACGTGACGATTGACGGCGCGCGCGGCATCCTGTTCAACGTGACAGGCGGACCTGACATGAGCTTGTTCGAGGTGAACGAAGCTGCCGCCATTATCAAAGAGACGGCGCATCCTGATGTGCAGCTGATCTTCGGCGCTGTGATTGATGAGAACATGCGCGATCAAATTCGCATCACTGTGATCGCCACAGGCTTTGAGCGTCCGTCGTCGCTCGGCGCGCGTCCGCCTGCCAAGCCTGCCGCGACAGATTGGCGCGCACAAGCTGCTGCAGCGCGCCAAGCCGCGCAGCCTAATCCGCCGCAACAGACCATGCGTCAGCAAGCGCCCCTGCCGCCCGCCGAGCCGCGCGAGAGCCGCGAAGCGCGCCACACGCAGCCGCCTGCGCAACCTGCGGCGCCACAGCCACAGCCGCCGGCCCAGCAGCCAACTCAGCCGCCGAGCAACAATCCGAACACTTACTCAAGCGACGATTTGGACATCCCGACATTCTTGCGCCGCCGCTAGGCACTCGCTCAGGCGCTCAGCAAACAGCCATGCCAACTTACGGTATGGCTGTTTTTGCATCTCAGGACGATTGAGAAGGCGCAGGCGCTTCAAGCCATTCTGCGAAGCGCTCTTTGAAAGATGGATAGATGATGCCGCGCTCGGTCACAATGCCGCCAAGATAGCGCTGTGGCACAACATCATAAGCAGGATTGCGCACGGGATAGTTCTCAGGGAAGATTTGCGCGCCGAAAGGCGTGTGCAGCTCGCGCGGATCGCGTATCTCTTGCGGCAGCTGATCGCCATTCGCGACCTGCATATCAACGCTTGTGAGCGCCGCAGCGGCGTAGAACGGAACGCGATTATCGCGCGCCAGCACCGCCAAGTGATACGCGCCGATACGCGCCGTGAAATCGCCATTGGCGGCAAGGCGCGCCGCACTGACCAGCACCAACTTCACGTCGCCGCGCCGCATGTAGTAGCCGGCAGCATTGTCAGGGATGATCTCGAACGAGATGCCTGCCTCATGCAGTTCCCAAGCCGCTAAATGCGCGCCTTCCAGCGACGGACGGCTCTCAGGCAGCAGGACGTGAAAGCGCCGTCCGAGCGCGTGCGCCGTGCGCAACACGCCGAGCGACGTGCCGTGTCCAACTGCGCTCAGCGCGCCGCCGCTACCGTGCTGCAAGATCGTATCGCCGTTGCGGATCAACGTTGCGCCATGCTTGCCGATCTTCTGGCAAGCCGCGTGATCTTCAGCGGCGATCTGCTGCGCTTCGGCGAGCAGCGCAAATTTGATCTCGCGCACGCTGCCCAGCGTCTCGTCGCGCGCACGGCGCTGCATCCGCGCTAACCAGACCGTCAAGTGCCGCGACGTCGCGTCCGCTTTCTGCAGAATGACTGCCGCTACGTCTAGGTATTCAAGAAAACTGCCGATATCGAGCGGCGTCGCTTGCTGCGCAGCCAGCGCCATGCCAAAGGCGCCTGCCGCGCCGATCGCCTGTGCGCCGCGCACGGCGCCATCGCTGATCGCCTGCGCTACCTCGCGATAGTCGCTCAGCTCAAGATAGGCGAGCGACCAAGGCAAGCGGCGCTGATCAATCAAGCGCACGCGACCTTCATGCCACTCCACTGTGCGGATCACAGATAGCTCCTCAGGCTACGAATCGGCGTCCACAATCAGCTCGTGCAAGGCGCGCACAGCCTCAGTCGCCTCTTCAGAGCGCACCACCAGCGAGATGCTGTACTCGCTTGAGCCTTGCGCGATCACCAAGATGTTGATGGTGCGCGAGGCAAGCGCGCCTGTCACGCGCGCAGCCACGCCCGGCGTCCCGCGCATACCGGCGCCGACCGCCGTGATGATCACGATATCCTCGCGCGCCCAAACGCGATCCACGTCGCGTCGCTCTAACTCAACGCGCAATTCTTTGCGAATGGCATCCAACACTTGCGTTGTGCAGTCGCTTGGCACGATGAAGCAGAAGCTCTGCTCGGAAGAAGCCTGCGAGATGAGCAGGATGCTCACGCCGAGCCGCGCCACTGCCATGAACGTGCGCCCTGCCACGCCTGGCACACCGACCATGCCGCGTCCTTCAACAGAGACCAGGCTGACGTCGCGGATGATGGTGACCGCTTTCACGGCGCCAGGCGTGATCTGCGCTTGCGGCTGAATCAGCGTGCCAGGGTCGCTTGGATTGAACGTATTGCGCACGCGGATCGGCGCTTCGCGGTCGATCATCGGCTGCACGGTCTTAGGATGCAACACTTTTGCGCCGAAGTAAGCCAACTCGCCGACCTCGCCGTAGCTCAAGGTGCGAATCACGCGCGCCGTCGGCACAAGGCGCGGATCGGTCGTCATGATGCCGTCCACATCTGTGTAAATCCACAGATGGTCGGTCTCGACGGCGGCGCCGAGAATAGCGGCGCTGAAGTCGCTGGCGCCGCGCCCGAGCGTGGTGATGATCCCATCGCGCGTCGCGCCGATGTAACCTGTCACAATCGGCAGCGAGCCGCTCTCAAGGTATGGCACAAGGAATTGCTTGACGCGCTGGCGCGTCTCATCCATCAGCGGCGCGGCATCTTGGAAGTTATCGTCAGTGACGATCAACGTGCTGGCGTCAATGGCGATGGCGGCGTTGCCCAAATCGCGCAGATGAGCAGCCAACAGCCGTGCGCTGAAGCGCTCGCCAAAGCTCATGATCAAATCCATGCCGCGCGGCGTGATCTCGCGCAGCACAGCGATGCTGTGGCACAGCGCGTTCAGCGTATCGAGCATGTTATCCAGCTCGTCGAATAGGCTCTGTTTGATCATCTCGTCGTTCACAAGCTGCTCAGCCGTCTCGCGATGCCGTTGGCGCAGCGCCGCGACGATGCTATAGTGCGCTGACTCGTCGCCTTGTGCCGCGCTGCGCGCCGCTTCTTTCAAGCTATCCGTCACGCCGCTCATGGCGGAAACAACGGTCAGAATGCGGTGACCTTGCCGCTGATGATCCAAGATGATGCGCGCTACCTGTGCGATGGTATCGTGATTGCCCATCGAGGTGCCGCCAAATTTCATGGTGATGAGGCTCATAGTGCGTTTTGCTGCCTGTGGTGCGGTTTGAAATCTGCGCAATATGGCTCGATTATAACACACATCCTGCGCGCTCAACTGAGCGCGCGAGAGCGCGATCGGATGATCGCGCCCAGATTAAGCGAATCGTTGGGAAGGCGTCATTCAGCGCGTCTGCTGCAGCGACGTCGCTTCCAGCGGACGCGCATACGCCATTGTGTATAGATCGCGATACAGACCGCCTTTCGCCAGCAGCTCTGTGTGCGTGCCTTGCTCGACGACCATGCCGTGATCCATCACCACGATCAGGTCGGCGTTGATGATCGTGCTGAGCCGATGCGCGATCACAAAACTTGTGCGTCCTTTGAGCAGACGGCGCAACGCCTCTTGAATGACGCGCTCAGTCTGCGTGTCAATATTGCTGGTCGCCTCGTCAAGGATCAAAATGCGCGGATCGGCGAGCAGCGCGCGCGCAAAAGCGATCAGCTGCTTCTGCCCTGCTGAGAGCAACGCGCCGCCTTCGCGCACTTCCGTGTAGTAACCGTGCTCCAGCTTGCTGATGAAAGCGTCCGCGCCGACCGCCTTCGCCGCCTCGATCACGTCCTCATCGGGCGCGTCCAAGCGACCGTAACGGATGTTATCCATGACCGTGCCGCTGAACAAGTGCGTCTCCTGCACCACCACGCCCATCTGCCGCCGCAGACTCTCCTGCGTCACTTTGCGGATATCGTAGCCATCCACCGTGATGCGACCTTCGCTCACTTCATAGAAGCGCGCCAAGAGCTTGACGATGCTCGTCTTGCCCGCGCCCGTGTGTCCGACGAGCGCGACAGTCGCGCCTGCTGGCACGTCCAGCGTGACATGCCGCAAGACGGCAGGCGGCGTGCGCTGATCGCTCAGACTATCTGCTGCGTCATGGCGATTGCCGTTCGCACCGCGCTGCTTATGCCGCTCTGAGACGCGCAACGGCGGATAGGCGAACGAGACATCCTCGAAGCGCACATGACCTTTGATCGGCGGCAGCTCGATGGCATCAGGCGCGTCCTGAATATCTAGCGGCGTATCCATCAGCGCGAAAATCTTGCCGCCAGCCGCCATCACGGCTTGGAAAATGTTATAGCGCTGCGCCAACATGCGAATTGGGAAGAAGAGCTGCTCAATGTACAGCACGAAGGTCAGCAGCGTCGCCACGCTGATCGTCTGCTCCAGCACGAGCGAGCCACCGATGTAGATCAGGGCGCCAAGCGCCACGCCGCCGACTAGCTCTATGCCCGGAAAGAACAAACTGGCGACCCATGTCGCGCGCAAGCTGGACTTCAAATGCGCACGGTTGATCTGCTCAGCGAAGCGACGATAGTTGTACGCCTGCCGCGCATACGCCTGTGTGACGCGAATGGCGTTGAACGCCTCTGAGAGTTCAGCGTTGTTGGCAGAGTTGGTCTCGCGCTGCCAGTTGTACGCCTTGCGCGCATAAATCCGCCAATAATTCGCCATGATTGTCACCACTGCCACCACGACCAGCGCGATCAGCGTCAGCGGCAAGCTGATGAAGAGCATCGCCGCCAGAATGCCGAACAGAATCAACACGTCGCGCACAGCGCCGACCACTGCGAACGTGATTGCCTCGCGCAGCACGTTCACATCGCCGATCACGCGCGCGATCAATTTGCCCGTCTCGTAACTGCTGAAAAACGAGAGCGACAGGCGCTGAATGTGCGTGAACAGCTCATCGCGCAGCTTTTGGATGATGCGCTGCCCTGCGAACGACATATTCAAGACCTGGATATGAAAGCCGAGCTGCGCTGCGCCGTCCAGCATCAGGTAAGCGATCACGCCGAGCAGGATGTATTGCCAATTGCCTTTCAGAATGCCTTCATCCACTGCGAAGCCGATCAGCGGCGGACCGACGATGTAGCCGATCACGGTCATCAGCGCGCCTGCCAAGGCTGTGCGCACATTGCGTCCATACGGCGCTAGGTAGCCCAGCAGCCGCTTGGTGACCGCCCAATCGAATACCTTATCTGCCTCTGCCACGGCAGCGCCCATCATGCCCATCGGTTCAGCGTCCTTTCGCCTGCACCAGGTTGTCCATGTCCAGCAGCTCGCGGCGCAGCCGCTCTTGATCTTGCAGCTGCAAACGGTAAATCTCTGCATAGCGTCCGCCGCGCGCCAAAAGTTCGGCGTGCGTGCCGCGCTCAGCGATCTCGCCGTTATCGATCACCAAGATTTGGTCAGCCTTTTGCACAGTGGTCAGGCGCTGCGCAATGATGAAGGTCGTGCGTCCTTGCATCAGGCGCTCTAGCGCTTCTTGGATCAAGAATTCAGTGCGCGTGTCCACGCTGCTGGTCGAGTCGTCCAAGATCAGGATGCGCGGATCGATCAGCAAGGCGCGCGCAATGGCGATGCGCTGTCGCTGCCCGCCGCTGACCGTCACGCCGCGCTCGCCGACGCGCGTCTCGTAGCCGTCAGGGAATTCCGTGATGAATTCGTGCGCATTAGCCGCCTTCGCCGCGGCGATGACTTCTTCAAGGCTTGCCTCAGGGCGACCGTAAGCGATGTTCTCGCGGATGGTGGCAGAGAATAACAACGACTCTTGCAAGACGATGCCGATCTGACGGCGCAGGCTTTCCAGCTGGACTGTGCGCACGTCAACGCCGTCTATGGTCACGCGCCCTTCGCTCACGTCATAGAAGCGCGGAATCAAGCTGACCAGCGTGCTTTTGCCCGAGCCTGTCAAGCCGAGCAGCGCGATCACTTCGCCAGGACGCGCCTCAAGCGAGATGTTCTTCAGGACGAGCGGCAGCTGCGGCTCGTAGCGAAAGCTGACGTTCTCAAAGCGCACGTGACCTTTGATCGGCGGCATTGGCTTCGCGTCAGGCGCGTCGCTGAGCGTGAGCGGCGCATCCATGATCTCAAAAATGCGGCGGCTGCTGGTGACCGCTTGCGTGGTCAGGATGATCACGAAGCCGACGAAGCGAATCGGCTGACCGAGCAGCAGCGCATAGGCGTTGAACGAGACCACCAGACCAGCTGTGATGCCTGCCATGCCTGCGCTGGCGAGCAAGCCGCCAACCAACAGAATAGCGCCGACCGAGAGTGAGACGAAGTAAGCGCTGAGTGGCAGAAAGGTTGCCCAGCGCCGCACAAGGCTGATCTGCTCTTCATGGAGCAAACTATTCTGCGCGCCGAACTTCTGAGCTTCATGGCGCTCACGGGCAAAAGCGCGCACCACTTGCGCGCCAATCACGTTCTCCTGCAGCTGATTGCCCAATTTTTGCAGGCGCTCCATGATAGCGCGCCAGCGCGGATCGACCTCGCCCACGAATTTGACTGAGAGAAACGCCAGTGGAATCAACGGCACAAAGGCGACGATGGTCAGCAGCACGTTAGCGCTCAGCATCAGCGCTGCCGCGCCGATGATCAGCAAGATCGTGTACAAGCCGTCAATCAAGCCATAGGCGAAGTAACGCTGCACTTCGTCCACATCGCTGATGGCGACTGTGATCAGCGTGCCTGTCTGCGCTTTGTCGTGATAGCTGAACGGCAAATTCTGCACTTTATCGTAGAGCTGATTGCGTATATCGTAGGCGATGTAATGCGAGAGTCGCTCGCCGAAGTAGCGGAAGACGAAGCCTGCCGCACCGCGCAGCACACCTAGCACGATGATCAGCGCAGCTGCCAGCAGCAGGAAGCTGTTATCGGCAGCCTTGATGCCTTCGTCAATCACGTCGCGCAGCAGGCGTGGAATCAGCACCGCCAAGGCGCTGCTCAGCGCCAAGCCGATGAAGGCGAGCGCGGCAAATTTGCGATATGGCTTCAAATAGCGCATGACGCGCCACCACACGGCAAGATTGCCAATTTTGCGCTCAGGCGAGCGCGCCGCGTTGCTCACTTGCATCAGAAACTCCTACCGAGACGTTACAGATGGTTGATAGCTCACACGGCGAGCGTATCTCTGCCGCGTTGAAGCGCGTGAAGCGTGTAAAAAGCGCGCACGGCACATGCTGCTAAGTTTAGCACTGCGCCGTGCGCGTGGCATACGTCTAAAGGCGGATTTTCGGCGAAGCGGCTAGAGCGAGATGCCTAGGATTTCCTGAATGCGCGCCACAAACGTCTGCGGATTGATCGGCTTCGGAAAGTAGCCGTCAAAGCCTGCCTTGATGGCGTCTTCTGCCACATCTGCCGAGTGATAAGCTGTGATCGCGATGACAGGAATGTGCGCAGTCGCTGGATTCGAGCGCACGCCGACCAACGTCTGCCAGCCGTCTTTGCCCGGCATGGCAAGGTCGGTCACGATGACCGTCGGCTCGACTTGTGTGAGCAGCTGCAGGCACTCATCGCCGTTCTTGGCAAGATAGACTTGAATGCCGTAGTGTTCAAGCACGCGCGAGACAAGTTGCTGATCGTCGAAGGTATCCTCAACGACGATGACTTTCCAAGTGCTGGACATAGCAATGTTCCTTTGAAATGACTCAATGGCTCATACATTGTAGAGCGATTCGCTCAACTTCCGCCACAAACGTGAACAGGTCGAATGGCTTGCTGATGTAACCATCAAAGCCTGCTGCAAGCGCTTGTTCGCGGTCGTTGTCCATTGCATAGGCAGTGATAGCGATCACCAGTGTGTTAGCGAGCGACTCGTCGCGCCGAATGGCTGCCAAGACTTCCCAGCCGCTCATGCGAGGCATTTTGGTAAGATGACGGTCGGCTTGATCTGCCGCGCCAAATGCAGACCTTCCTCGCCGCTATTGGCGATATATGCCTTCACGCCGAAATGGTTCAGCGCAGCGCGCGCCACCATCAAGTTGTCAGGCGTATCGTCCACCACCAAGATAGTCCAGTTGCGAATATCGCCGCGAATTGGCTCAGGTGTACGAAAGCTCATAACTCCATCATCCTCCCGTGATCGTCGAGAGCGTTTGTGTCGCGTGTTTTTCTGTGATAAGCGGAAGTGTAACTGTGAACGTGCTGCCGCGCCCAACTTCGCTGCTCAGACGGATGTTGCCGCGCATGGTCAGCACCAATTTGCGCACGATTGCCAAGCCTAAGCCTGTGCCGCCGCGATCCAAGCCGTTTTCCGCCTGTAGAAATTCATCGAAGATCACCTCTTGCTGGTGCGGCGGAATGCCTACGCCTGTGTCAATCACGCGGATGCGCCATGTGTTCGCATCCGCGAGTTCAGCTCTGACGGTCACGCTGCCTTGATCAGTGAACTTGATCGCGTTTGAGACCAGGTTGATGACGATCTGCTTGACGCGCCCGTAATCGCCGATGATGGTCTCAGGCAGGCGCTCGTCCACTTCAAGCGTGAAGGCGAGCCCTTTGCTATCTGCCAACACTTTATTCTGCGTCATCACCTCGCCAAGGCAAGCGCGCAAACTGAACGGCCTCTCAGCCAGTTCCAAGCGTCCTGCCTCGATCTTCGAAAGGTCTAGCACTTCGTTGATCAAGTGCAGTAAGTGTTGCGCGTTGACCAAAACGCGCTCTTGGTAAGCCTGCTGCTCAGGCGTCATCTCGCCGACCATGCCTGCCAGCTGCAGCTGCGTATAGCCGATGATCGCGTTGAGCGGCGTGCGCAACTCGTGCGACATCGTGGCGAGGAATTGGCTCTTCAGCTTGCTGGCAGCTTCCGCCTGACGGCGCGCCACTGCCAACTCGCGATTCGCCTTGACGAGCGCTTCGTTCTGCCGTTGCACTTGCTCTTCGGCGCGCCGCCGATCGGTGATATCGAAGATGATGCCTTTGAAGACGACGCGACCGTCCGCTTCGAAAGTCGGCATGGAATCAGCGCGCCACCAGCGCAGCTCGCCCGTCTGTTTATGATAGAGCCGCCCTTCAAAATGCCAGTTGCTGTGATCGATCAAGACGGCGTTGATTGATTGGAAAAATGGCTTCAAATCCTCAGGATGGATGAGCCGTGCGAAAGCATTGAATTCTGCCGTGATTTCCTCAGGCGTGATGCCTGCGACCATGTAAATGCCCTGCGTGATGAAACCGATGCGCCATACGTCGCCTTCCACAAAGAATTCGTAGATGGCGCCTTCAAGGTTATTGGCAATTTGCAGCAGGCGCTCGCGGCTTCTTCGCAAGGCGATCTCGTCTTGCTGGCGCTCCAGCAGGCTGCTCACCCATTGACCGATCAGCAGGAAGAAGTCTTTATCGAACGCCGTGAACGGCTCGCGGCGCGGCGCGCGCCCGACAAAGCTGAGCGTCCCGAAGCGCTGCCCGTAGACCATCAGCGGCACGCCGACGTAAGTTTCCATGCTCATCAGCGCGTAGCACGCCGAGTCCTTGTAAGGCGACTGACCCATATTCTCAATCGCCACCAAGCCGTTCATCTGATAGGTCAGGTCGCAATAGGTCTGACCGGGCAAGAGCCTCTGACCGCGTTGAATTGAGCCATCGGCGCTGTGCGCGTGCAAGACTGTGTAGATATTGCCGTCAGTGCGCGTGATGACGCCGATCTCCAGCCCGAGCAGGTTCACGCCGACTTCAAGCGCGGCGCTCAGCTGTGAGTCGATATCGCCGCTGCGCGCCGTCACTTCGTAGAAAGCGCGCAGACGGATATCCTGACGCGCTTTTTGCAGCGTGCGCTCGCGCAGTTGGTGAGTCATAGCGTTGAAGGCTTCGGTCACCTCGCCAATCTCATCGCGATAGCTGATCGGCACTTGGTGTGTCAAATCGCCCTTCGCAACTTTTTGAGCGCCTTCGCGCAAGCGCGCGATCGGCGTCTCAATGCCACGCCTGATCGTCTGGCGCACAATCACAAGCGCGATTATGATCGTCAAGCCCAGCGCCGCTGCCAAGATGCGGAAAGCGCGATACTGACCTTCGTGAATTTCCTCTTGCCCAGACTCGACGAAGATCACGATGTCTGTGCCGCTCAGCACTTTGGAAGTGCCGAAGACCGCCTGCCCTTGAAAGTTGGTGTAATCGCTTGTGCGCACTGCGTCATCCGCGAGCGGCATTTCGCCTAGCCTGCCGACATATTCAACGTCTTCCACTGCAGGCAGCTCAGCGCGACCTGCGATGTTGATGAGCTTTCCGCGCAGCGCAGGATCGCTGTGTGCTACAATCTCGCCTCCTGCCTCAGCGATATAGGCGACGCCTGTCTCGCCGAAGCGCGCGCGCGCTACAATGTCATTCAGAACGCTCATGTTCAGCACAGCGACGACTACAGCGCCATCTGCAGCGCGTGTGGCGAGGAAAAGCGACGGCGGACTATCTTCGCTCAGCGCGATCTCGCCTAAGTAGAAGAGTCCTGAAGGCGTCTTCAGCGCTTCCGCGAACCATTCCACTTCGCGCACATCATCAGTGTTGGCGAACAGATCGCTCGCCTTGCGGAAGGCGTGCGCGACCACGCGCCCGCTCGTCGAGACGACGGCAATTTCCTCAAGCGAAGGATTGGTCTGCAGGATCGGCTGCAATGGATTGGCGATGAAAGCGAATTGCGAGAGCTCCGCCACTGCCTGCAGAACGCCCTGCGCTTGATCGATCGCGTTACGCACTTGCGCTGCAACGCTATTGGCAGCGTCGCGCTGCCTGCCCGCCCAAAGCGTGTTCTCGGCGTTCTCGAAAAGTGAAAACGTGGTCACGAAAGAGACAAGCACTGGCGCGAGCAACAATGCTGAGAAGATGAGCATCAGCTGCTGGTGAACCTTAAGACGAAGGCGCAGACGAAGCGGCTGCTTTGCGTGATTACCCATGAGTACCTTTTACGCCTGTTCAATGTTGTATTGACATAAATTGTACTCTTGAAGTCCTTGTGTGAGTGGACAGATTTCAGCGTTTGAATTCTCCTAGCCATGTGGCTAGGCAAAAGCCGTGCTGAAAAACTGAGCGAAAAGCGGATCGCGTAACGCTGCGCTTCAGGCATACAATGAAAGCACGCAAGGTTCGTTGTGTGAAGAAAGAACGCCTGTGAGCCAAACGTCCGTCGTCCTGCTTTTCGTAGAAGACGATCCGTCCGATCAGGGCCGCTTTATGCAGTACGTTGATGGGCAAGGGCTGCCTTACCTGTGCGTATTGGTGGAGAGCTTTTCGGCGGCTCTTGAGCAGCTGAGACAGAAATCGTTCGATGTCATCCTATCCGATTACTTCCTCGCCGATGGCGACGTGAGCGCGCTGTTGAGCTGTAAACCGACGGCGCCGCTCATCATCATCACGCGCCATGCCGATATCCAAGCTGTGGTTGAAGCGATGCGCGACGGCGCTTACGATTACGTGACCCAAGACGAACAAGGCAATTATTTAACGCGCATTCCAGAGGTCATCATGCGAGCATTACACGCGCGCCACCTGCAAACGCTTGAGAATGAACAACGCATCCTGGCAGAGATGCTGCGCGACACGGCTGCCGCGCTCAACAGCACACTGGAGCTGGACGAAATCTTGACGCGCATCTTGGAGAACGTGAAGCGCATCATCCCACACGATGCCGCCAGCATCATGCTCTTGGAAGGCGAGCAGGCGCGCGTCGTCCAGACCAACGGCTGGACGCCTGAAGAGACGGCTATCCTCAGCGCAGCACGGCTGAACATCTCAGAAGTCGATCATCTGAATTTGATGTATCACACGCGCAAGTTCTGCATCATCCCTGATGTAGACGCCATCAATAGCTGGGTGCGCTTTCCGAACGTGCGCGTGCCACGCTCGTACCTTGCCGCGCCGTTGTGCATCGGCGAGTCCGTGATCGGCTTCCTGCACTTGGATAGCTTCCTGCCGCAGTTCTTCACGGCGCTGCACGCCGAACGGCTGAGCGCATTCGTCAATCAAGCTGCCATTGCGCTTGAGAACGCGCGGCTCTACCAAAAAGCGCGAGCGTTGGCAGCGCTTGAAGAACGGCAACGCATCGCGCGCGACCTGCACGACTCAGTCACGCAGACGCTCTTCGCCGCCTCGATTGTCGCCAATGCGATCATCCGCCAATGGCGAGATGATCCTGCCAGCATCGGCGCAGAGCTGGGCGAATTGCGCGACCTGACGCAAGGCGCGCTGGCTGAAATGCGCACCTTGCTCTTGGAACTGCGTCCCAATGCGTTGCTTGAGGCTGATCTAGGCGATTTGCTGCGCCAATTGGCGGATACGATCAAAGGGCGCTCGCGCACGCGCGTGATCTATCACGCCGAAGGCAAGCTCAGCTTGCCACCTGCCGTGCATATTGCTTTTTTCCGTCTGGCTCAGGAAGCGCTGAACAACGTCTTGAAACACGCGCGTGCGCAGCACGTGAAGTTACAGCTCTTGCGCGGCGCAGGGCGCGTTGAACTTTTAGTGCAGGACGACGGACGCGGCTTCGATCCACAGGCGACGTCAGGCGACCGCATGGGCATTCGCATCATGTATGAGCGCGCGCGCGAGGTAGGCATTCAACTCACTTTGACTAGCAAACCGAACGAAGGCACACAACTCAGAGCCATTTGGACTGCGGAGGAATAATTCATGAGCGACCGTAAACCGATTCGCGTGGTGATCATTGACGATCACGAGATGGTGCGGCGCGGACTCAGCTTGTTTTTGCGCGGCTTCGCCGATATGCAAGTGGTCGGCGAGGCTGCTAACGGCGCAGAAGCGCTTCAGGTCTGCGAAGCGACACAGCCGGACGTGGTGATCATGGACGTTGTGATGCCTGAGATGAACGGCATTGAAGCGACACGTCAGCTGCGCGAGCGTTTTCCGCACATCGCCATCGTGGCGCTTTCCAGCGCCGGCGATACGCGCAGCGTCACAGCGACCATGCAAGCCGGCGCCACCAGCTATCTGCTGAAGAACGTGAGCGACGATCAGCTGGCGAACGCCATTCGCGCTGCGCAGCGCGGACAGCGCACGCTCTCGCCTGAGGCGACGCAAGCGCTCATCAACGCCGCCATACGACCGCCTGAGCCTGATTTCCGCCTGACTGATCGCGAGCAAGAAGTGTTAGCGCTGCTGGTGGAAGGCTTGAACAATCCTGAGATCGCAGAGCGCCTTGTGATCAGCCGCTCGACGGTCAAGTATCACATCAGCAGCATCCTATCGAAGCTAGGCGTCAGCAATCGCGCTGAGGCAGTCTCGTTAGCGCTGAAGCACAGGCTAGTCTGAGTCTTCGCGCTTCTGGGCAGCGATGAGCGGCGCAAAAATGCCTTCAGGGTCGCTCAGCAAGCGCTCAGCGAGCGCGTTCAGGTCGAGCGTCTTGCCATAGGCGATGCTCTCAGCCAGTTGTGTCTCGTCCATATGGGCGAGACACGCGGCGCGGAAGCGCGCCAGCTCATCAGGATCGCGATATTCAGGCACGGCGTTCGCTTCGATGACGCCGATCCACTCTGCCGCTTGCACAGCGTCGCCGTCGTGCAGCGCTAGGTCGATCATGCCGTAGAAGCCGTGCAGCAAGCCGCGCATGTTATCCAAGCGGCGCGCCAATGTCAACCATTCGTAGAGATTGGCGCGCACTGCCCGCCAATCTGCCAGTTTGACGTTGACCTGCGCCAGAGCGCCTAAGCGAACTGCCAAGACGTTCCAATTGCTGTACTTGCGCTCATGATCAATGCAGCGCTCGAAGTAATAGCGCGCTTCTTCGTAGCGCTCTTGCTGGGCGAGTGCGTAGCCGATGTTGCCTATCGCCGATTGCACGGCGTCAACGTTGCCATAGCGCTCGCTGATGTGAATGCTCTGCTCGGCAAGCCTGAGCGCTTCGTCAAAACGCTTTTCCGCCATGTAGACCAAGCTCAGGCGCATTAAGAGCGTCGCCGTGAGACGATCTTCGCCAAGCGGCGCGTGATACTCAATGGCGAGCTTGGCGTGATGCTCAGCTGCTCGGTAGTCTGTCCGTCGGCGCGCGATGTCGCTCAAGCCCATGTGCGCGCGCACAACATTCAATGTGTCTTGATGGCTTTCAGCCACTTGTAAGCAGCTGCGATAGTGCTGCTCAGCGGCGTCGAAATTCTTCAGCGCGCCTTCATTGTAGCCGAGCAGATAAAGTGCCTGCGCAATGCCGCTCGGCTGATCGTGCGCTTCGAAGAGCGGCAACGCCTCTTGCAAAAGTTGCCTGCAGACGGCGAAATTGCCCAGTGTATGCTCCACTGTGGCAGTGTGAAAGAGCGCTTTTGCCTGCCCGACGTAATCCTGCGCTGCCACTGCGAGCGCGTGCGCCGCTTGATAGTGCTGTTTGGCGCGCGCTTGGTCGCCGCTCTCTCCCGCGCATTGTCCCAACAGCATGTGAAGCGCAATGCGCTGCGCGATCAGATCGGCGCGCGTCTCAACCAAACGCAACAGCTCTTCAAGATGTGGTTGCACAACGGTCGCGCCGCCGCTTTTGATGGCGCGCGGCGCATACGTGAGCAAGTAGCGCAAGGCGCGCGTCAGATCGCCTGCCTCGCGCCAGTGCAAGGCGAGCGCAAAATCATAATCCTGATGTTCGGGATAGAGCGCCTCAATGCCTTCAGCGACGGCTTGATGTAACTGGCGTCGCTCAGCGTCGCTCAGCACGTAAAGCACGCCTTCGCGCACTTTGTCATGTACGAAATACCAGCGATTGTCCTGAATGCGGAAGAGCGCGATATCCACGCACTTGATCAACCAATCGTCGTAATCAGCCTTGCCGCCAACATGCTCTAAAAGCGCGAAGTCCAGCTCGCGTCCGATCACGGCGGCGATCTTCACAAAGGTCTGGTAGCGCGCCGAAAGCCGACTCAAGCGCCGCTGCGCGATGAGCGCCATCCGCTCAGAGAAAATGTGACGCGGCAGCTGCGCTTGGCGGATATGCTCAAGGCTGCCCAAGCTCTCAGCAAGGCTGCGCAGGCTCTCGGTCAGGTAGAAAGCGTTGCCTTCAGTCTGCTCAAATAGAAAGGCGTCCAAGTGTCTTGCCCTGCCGATCACGGATTCGCACAAGGCGCTCGCTTCGGACCTTGAGAAGCGCGCCAGCTTCATCAAGCGCATCTCAGGCAGCCTGCCGTATAGATAGTGCGCGTCGTCGCTGCGGTAAGCGGCGACGATCATCAAGGGCAGCTGTGGCGCGCGCTTGCTCAGCTGGCGCAAAATGCCCAGACTATCCGTCGCCCATTGCAGGTCGTCCATGATCAGCAAGGTCGGCTGCTCAGCGCGCTCAAGCAAGGCGATCAGCAAGCTGGTCAGCTGCTTTTCATCAGGCATTTGCGCTGTGCCATGCACAGGGCGCTCGATCAGACGCCCGATATCAGGGATGATCGGCTTGAGCGTGAGCGCTTCATCGTCATCAACAGGCGCGTGGAGCGCCAGTCGGCGCAGCGCATCGCGCCACGCGCTGTACAAGCCGCCCGAGCCTTCTAGGTACTGACCGCTCAGCACTACAGCGCCTTTGACCAGAGCGCGGATGCGCAATTCGTCTAACAGGCGCGACTTGCCAACGCCGCTCTCGCCGCCGATCAGCCACGCCGAGCCGCGCCCTTGCAAGGTCTCTGCCAATGCCGCGTCGAAAAGGCTCAGCTCCGCCGCGCGTCCGATGAACTTAGGCGATTGCAACACGCTCTCGCGCAAGATGCGTGTCTCGTTCGGCATGGCTTGAATCGCCGCGTAAAAAGCCAACATCGCCTCATAGGCACTCGCGTAGCGCTCGCGAGGCGCTTTTGCCAGCAGACGCAGCACAGCTTGGCGTACAGCGTCGGGCGCGTCCATGCGCTCAGGATCAGGCGACTCGGTCAGCACTTTGTGAATAAGCTGCGCGATGCCATCGGCAGCGAAAGGATGCCTGCGCGCAAAGATTTGATAGGCGATCACGCCGAGCGCGTAAAGATCGGCGGCGAAGTCAACTTCCTCGCCGCGCAGCGCCTCTGGCGCAAGATATTCTAAAGTGCCGCCGATCTCAGGCATATGCGCTCTATCGCTGGCGATGCCAAAGTCCAACACGCGCGTCCGACCGTTCGGCTCGACGAGGATATTGCTCGGCTTGAGATCGAGATGCAGAATGCCGTGCCGATGCAGGTAATTGAGCGCCTGCAAGGTCTCGATCAAAAGGCGCACCTTGCCGTAGAGCATCCGCTCAGCTGCCACATCGAGGATATTCCGCGCGCCTTGCAAGAACGGCATTGTGAAGTACGGCTGCAAGTCGCTATCGTAGCCGAAGTCCAGCACGCTGATGATGTGTGGATGGCGCAGCCCTGCCAGAATTTGAAATTCGTGCGCCAGCAATTGGCGCTGCGGCGTATCGCCGTAGTTTTGATCAGGACGCGCTTTGATGCGCTTGAGCGCCACAGGCTGACCGTTCAGCTGATCGTGCGCTTCGAACACGACGCCCATGCCGCCTTCGCCTATTTTCCTGAGCAGGCGATAGCGATTGCCGATCAAGTGACTTCTGGCAGGACGTCGTTCCATGCTCGGTCGTCTTCGCACTGTAGCTTTGCAGGATGTTTTGTGCTGCGCAAAACTGCTGCACGGCCAGATTATAAATTAGAACTATGTTTCAGCACAAAAGTCTACTTTTTTTCAACGGCAAAGGACGCTTGCAAAGTCATTGCATTGAGTAAAATTGAATAAACAATTGAAATTTATTTTTGCAGATAACATTCAGTTTTATTGACAAGCTGTTGAAAATGTCGTAGGCTATGAGAGGTTGCTCCTGTGCAGCCATCTCGTCGGCTTTTCTTGGAGAATTCGAATGACACGCTCGCGTTTTTTGACAATTTTGGTCGCCCTTGCGCTGTTTTTAGGCAGCGCCTCGCTTGTGCAGGGACAATCCACGAACTGCGCAGAGCTGTACGCCACTGCGAACGCGCTGCTCACGCAAGCGAAATCGGCGCTTGACAAAGGCGACCTGGCGACTGCCGCCGCGTTGATCAATAGCGCACGCGCCTTGCTGACGCCATGCCTGAGCGATAGCAGCTGTCCAAGTGTTATCGCAGTCAGCACGCTGCTTGAACAAGCAGGCAACAGCGCAGATGCGAGCGTGATCAGCTCGCTTTTGCTTGGCGCACAAGCCGCCTTCGCGCCTTGCCTTGCCGTCAGCGCGCCTACGGCGACGCGCACAGCCACGCCAACAGAGACGCCGTTCGCCACGCGCAACGCGACCAACACGCCGCGCGCGCTTGCGCCAACAGCCACGCCGCGCACAGCCCGCCCGACCGCCACACCGCGCGTGGCGCCTGCCACTACGCGCACGTTCACCACTGTGAAGTCGCGCGTGGCGTTCTCGCTGCGCTATCCAACGGCTTGGTTCGATGCCTCTGAGCTGGATAGCGGCTTGGTCGTTCTGGGCAGTTCAGCTGGCGGCTGGGTCGCGGCAGGCTTGGGCGTGCCGCCGCGCGAAGCGACTGACATCGGCTTGACAATCGGCGTGCTGCGCCTCGATTCGCCGCCGCGCGATATCGCCAATCTCCTGCGCGGCGTGCTGAGCAGCAGCGATAACATCCGCAGTTTCTCGCCGCCGCGCAGCGCGCGCATCGGGAATTTCAACGCAGCCTACAGCGATATCGGCACGGTAGGTCGGCGCGTTGTGCTGATCGATCTTGGTAACAATTACGTCGCGCTGGCGAACGTCTATGCGCAAGCCGTGTCCATGAACAGGCTCTATCCACAGGCTGAAACCATCCTCGCCTCGCTGCGCGTGCGATGACGCATGACAACCTGCGGCGCGCAGACGACGTATCCGCGCGCTGCAGGGCATCTCAACGTCCCAAAAAAGCGGGCGACCGCAAAAAGTTCACCACGTCCCAAGCCGTTTGCTCAGGCAATGGCACGGCAGGCATAGCGCCTATGCCGCGTTGCATCGCGTTGAAGAGCGCTTCATCGCGCCGCGTCTCGACGATAGTGCGAATGCGCGGCATCCGTGCGAACTCAGCGGCGCGCTCGCCGTTGCCTTCGCCGCGCTCGCCATGGCAAGCTGAGCAATGCTGCACATAGGCAGCTGCGCCGCGCGCCAAAGAGTCCGAGTCGGGCAAAATAGGATTGACAATCTGTGGCGGCGGATTGCGCAGCCGATCCGTCTGCGCGCTCGCCTCGCTGATAATGAACGCGCCGCCGATGCTGAACAGAATTGTCACGATCAGCAGCGCGATGAAGATGAAGGCGATCTCAGGTGTGAAATGGACGCGCCGCACGCGCCGTATGGTCGGCGGCAAGCTCAGCCAAACCAACGCCGCGCCAACGCCGAGCGCGCTCAGCCAGTTCAGCGCCGAAGGCTGCCGCAAGTTGAGCGCAGGCGCGACCTCAGGCAGGTCAACGGTGAGCGCAAGGCGCAGCGGCGCATTCGCCTCAGGCAACCTGATGTCTAAAATCGCCCACCATAAGCCTGCGCGATCCAGCTCCAAACCTGCTGAGAGATACAGTCCGTCGTCGGCGTCATCCAGCGGAATGGCGCGCGCGCGCCGATCCAGCTCAGGATAGGCGAAGCGCAACGTGACCTGCGCGCCGCTCAACGGCTCGCCATTCCGCTTGAGCAGAAGCTCATAGGTATTGCCGCCGACGCCGCCCGGATCGAAGGTCAGCGTCGCCTGTAAATCGCCTGCGCTGCCGCGCGCCGTCAGCAACGGCACTGAGTCGCGCTGTGTTGGCAGCGGCGGCGCGTTCGAGGCTAAAAAAGCAGTGGCGACCAGCACCAGCACGCCTAGAATCGCTTCCAGACGGATGCTGCGCGGCAAGTGCGGCAGACGCTCGCGCAGCACAGCGTAGCGCTCGCGCAGCGCCACTGTCAGCCGATCCTGCCCGACGACCAAGTGATGGTAGAGCGCCACGATCAACATGGACGCCACGAGCGCGTATTTCGCCAACAAAATCAGACCGTAAGGCGTGGTCACATAGTCGCTGACCTGCCGAATTTGTATGGCGCTGTTGTAAATGCCTGTCGCGATCAAAATCGCCACTGCGCCTACGCCTAAGACGGCAAAACGACGCAGCGCAGCCATCAATGCGGCGCGCTTGCCTGCTTCATCGAGCGGCGCCAGCGCGACAGGCATCAACACTGCTAGACCGATCAGTCCGCCTGCCCAAGCGCCTGTCGCCAACATATGCAGCCAATGCACAAAGACCGACGGCACTGCCCACAAGTCCGAGCCGACCGCATGACTGCTCATCGAAAAAGTGAAGAGCGCCGAAGCTGCTGCGCCGCTGATCGCGACCCAGAGCGGCGTCACAAAATCGGGCAGGCGCTCGCTCAGATAGCGCGTGCCGTACAGCAGCGCCGCGATCGCCGCCAAGAGCATCAGGCGCAGCCGCAAGGTATCGCCGATGGTTGTGCCGTTCAGCACCACGTCCC
>DAOTWB010000130.1:0-13870 GCA_034436235.1 Anaerolineae bacterium | reverse complement strand
GTCCAGACGTGATAGGCGATCTCGAAGCTGCTCTGAAAATCGTACAAGCCGACTGTGACCGTGCGCGCTGTGCCGTTCAGCAAGACGAGCGCCGCGAGGAACTCGTTCCAAGTGTCCACGAACATCAGCAAGAAAGCAGCCATCAAGCCGGGCGCCGCCAATGGAATGACCACGCGGATCAGCGCTTGCACGGGCGTGCAGCCGTCAATCAGCGCCGCTTCTTCCAGCTCCACAGGGATGCTATCGAAGAACGATTTGATGATCCAGATGGCGAACGGCAAGCCGCCAGCTGTGTAGACCGCTGAGATGAATAGGTTTGCGTTCAAGCCTTGCGGGCGCAACACGCCGAGATCGCTGGCGATGCGATAGAGCGGCACCAGATTTGTCAAGCCAGGAATCATCATCAAGCCGAGAATCGCCAATTCCAAAGCGCGGCTGCCGCGAAAGCGATAGCGCGAGAAAGTGTAGCTCGCCAGCGATGCAAGCGTCACCACTACGATGGAAGATGTGGTCGAGTTGAAGAGCGAGTTCCACAAAAAATAGCGCGTCATATCGCTATTGAAGACCGTCTGATAGCCATCGAAGCGCCACGTTGGCGGGAAGAACGTGGGCGGTCGCGTCAGGACTTCATCCTGATTCTTGAAGGATGTCATGAGCGTGTAGGCTATCGGGAAAATGGCGATGAGCGCAAACAGACCAAGCACCAAGTGCGTGCTGATTTGATCGAAGCGCCGTGTCAGTTTAGAAGTGACCATGCGCACAAATCCTCACTAATCGCGTCGGCGACCGATGATGCTCAAATAGGCGATGGTGAGCGTGATGTTGATCGTGAATAAAATGACGGAGACAGCCGCGCCTGTGCCGAAGTCGCCTTGCTCCCAGCCTGTCTGCAGCAAATAATAGGCAGCCGTGCGCGTCGCGCCGCCCGGTCCGCCGCGCGTGATTGAGAAAATCAAACCGACCGAGTTGATGGACTGGATCGAGGTCAGCAAGACCATCACCAGCACGGTCGGGCGAATTTGCGGCAAAATGACGCGGAAAAAACGCTGAAAACGATTGGCGCCGTCTAAAGACGCGCTCTCAATGATCTCTTGTGGCACAGTTTGCAGCGCGCCGAGCGAGAGCAGGGTGGTGAACGCCAAGCCGCGCCATACGGCAGCTGCGATCACAATCGCCAAAGCGCCGCCTGCCGTCGTATACAACCGATCGCCAAGAAATGGCACATACGTATTGATCCACGACTGCAATAAGCCATAAGTCGGCTGAAAGAGCCAGCGCCACATCGTGCCTGCTACCACTTCCGAGATCACCCATGGGATGAAGATGATCACAAGGTAGAAACCTGTGAACTTGAAGCGCCGATTGAGCAGCAGCGCTAACATCATGCCTAAGCTCACGGTGAGCAGGATGTACGTGACCGAATAGGTGAGCGATGTGCGCAGGCTCTCTAAGAAGCTCGGCGTGCGCAACAGACGCTCAAAATTGGCGAGACCGACGTACATGAACTCGCCGCGCCGCACGCGTGTGGTGCTGAGATAGAGCGAGTAGAGCGTCGGATACACTTGGAGCGCCAAAAGCACGAGGAGCGAAGGCAGCAGCAGCCAGAAAGGCAACCACCGATACTTGCGTCCGCCGCTGAACGAATGCTGAACAGCCTCAGCTCTGGCGCTCAATGTTAGATTGCTCATAGCTATTTCCTAAATCGCGTATTGTCTGACGGATCAATATGGGCGGGTGAAATTGCCCGCCCATGCTGTACGATGAACGAAGACCTAGCTGAGCCTATCCACAGACCTACTCAAGACCTGCGTTGTACTCGTCTTGGGCAGCCTGCAATGTTGCCATGATATCCAACGACGGATCAGTGATCAGCTTGACGATTGCATCTGCGAGCAGTGTGATGCCTTTGTCGTAGTCCAAGAAGGTCGGCGCAGGCACAGCGAATTCCTTCTGAATTTTCGCCACTTCCACCCAGTACGGCGTCTGGAACTCATCGGCTGCTGCCGCTGAATTCAGCGCAGGCAGCGCGCCGTAAGCTGCTGAGTAGGCGACGTTCTCAGGAGTCGTCATTTGGAAATCAATGAAGGCTTTAGCTGCTTCGACGTTCTGCGCGCCGACTGGAATTGCCCAAGCGGACGCTACGATCAAAGATGCAGGCTTGCTGCCTGGCGCCGCGAACTGTGGCGCAATGGCGAGCTTGCCTGCCTTCAGCGCCGCGCCAACCGAGAGCGCTTCAGGATCGAATGTGCCTGTGATCTCGCCTTCGAACTTGGTGCCATCAGGCGCAGTCAGCGGCGTCAGGTAGACGTATGAGTAAGAGCCTGCCACAAATGCGCCTGCCTCGCCGCGCATGAAAGGCTGCTCGTTATCAAAGCCGGGCGCCAGCGACTCTTGCGCGGCGTAGCCATTCGCGAACAGCGCGCGCACGAACTCAACCGTCTTCATGGTCGCTTCATTTGCCCATACGGCACGACCTTCCTCATCGGCAATCCGACCGCCGTAGCTGACGATCAGGTTGTAGTAGAAGCGCTCGACCGAAGTCTTCTCCGCCAGCTTGCCTGTGAAGGCGAAGGCGTTCGGATTAGCAGCTTTCAGCTCAGCCGCTTTGGCGAGGAATTCATCTGTGGTAGCTGGCACGCCGTCAGGATAGACATCTGTCCAATAATACAAGAAATGGACGGCAGCGTGCGAAGGCACGCACAGAATCTTGCCATCAGGCGTGGTGCAGGCTGCCAAAGCGCCAGGATCGACATCGTTGAACCACGGACGCGACTTCACCCAATCGGTCAGATCGGTCAGCACGCCATTTTGATCGAAGAAGCCGAGCTGCTGAGTATCCACGTAGCTGACATCAGGCACTTCGCCGCGCGCTTGCACAGCTACGTTCAGCTTGGCGTTGATCTGATCGAATGGCTGGAAGGTGTTCACGATCTGGACGCCGAACTCAGTGCGGTAGCGCGCGATCATATCGGCGAGCCACTTATCTTGCGTGTTCTGCGGATTCTGATCGTTGAATTTCGTCCAGATTTGAAGTGTGCTGCCTTGCGCAGTGGCAGGGCTGTTCGCTGCGCCAAACAGAAGCGCGCTCAGCAACGCAAGGCACAACAGAAGCGCGGTTGTTTTACGAGTTTTCATCTCTAAAGCATCTCCTTTAGCAACAAACGGCACTGAGAAGCATAGCACAAACTCAAAAAATGCGCTTAGTCAGATGCAACAAAGCGCGCTGCGCTGCGTATATGTTTTGCGATGCACATGCAATCGCACATGAGCTGCGCGCTCAAGTGCGATGACGGTGCGCCATTTCGCACTGAGGAGCTGAGGTTTATGACACACACGATTGACGTGCAGAACGTCACCAAACGCTACGGTCAGAAGACCGCTGTAGACGATATGTCTTTCGAAGTCAAGCGCGGCGAAATCTTCGGCATGTTAGGTCCGAACGGCGCGGGCAAAACGACCACTATTCGCATGATTCTGGACATCATCAAACCTGATAGCGGCACGATTCGCGTCTTCGGCGCGCCGTTCAGCGAAGCGACCAAGCAGCGCATCGGCTACCTGCCCGAAGAGCGCGGCTTGTACAAAAACGTGCCGCTGATCGAGCTGCTGGGCTACTTAGGCACGTTGAAAGGCATGAAGCGCCGCGAAGCAGAGCAGCGCGCTGCGCAACTGCTGGAAGAGCTGGACTTAGGCGCTTATAAGAAAGGCAAAGTGCGCGAACTCTCGCGCGGCATGTCGCAAAAGGTGCAATTCGCGGCGACCATTTTGCATCGCCCTGAGCTGCTGATCATTGATGAGCCGTTCGCAGGTCTCGATCCTGTGAACACAGAGATCATCAAGAATATGATCTTCCGTCTGCGCTCAGAAGGCGCGACCGTTGTGATGAGCATCCACGAGATGCATCAAGTTGAAGAGATGGCGGATCGCTTGCTGATGATCCATCAAGGACGGCGCGTGCTGTATGGCGCGGTGGATGAAGTCCGTCAGCGTTACGCGGAAAAAGCCGTGATCGTCAGCGGTCAAGGCGATTGGGCAGCGCTGCGCGGCGTGGTGCGCGTGCAACCTGATGAGAACGGACGCAACGTCACGCTCTATCTGGATGAACAGACGACGCCTGAGCAGATCATGGCGGCGCTGGCGAACAATCCGAGCTATAGCGTGCGCAGCTTTGCGCTTGCCGTGCCGCGCTTGAACGATATCTTCATCCGTGTGGCAGGCGGCGAGGCAAAAATTGCCGCCAGCGCGTTCAATTTGGCGGAGGTGCGCCGTGAGTCTGCATAAAACATGGCTGATCGCGCGGCGCGAGTTTTGGTTCAACTTGCGGCGGCGCTCATTTCTCGCCTCGATGTTCCTGTTTCCTATCTTCTTCGTCGGTGTGTTCGTCGTAGGCAGCTTGCTGGGCAGGTCAGCTGCCACAGATATCAGCGCCTACAGCGCAGTCGGCATTGTGGATGAGAGCGGCATCGTGGTGCGCGCCGATGGCACGCCATACCTTGCTGAGCTGCCTGAGCCGTTCCGTCTGTACAGCGCTGAGGCAGAGGCGCGCCGCGCCATCGAAGCGGGCGACTTGGACGGCTACTATGTGCTGCGCGCCGACTTTTTGAAGACGCTCAAGCCTGAAGCCTACTATCGGCGCGATAAAATCTTCGGCGAGGCGCTGACGCGGCACTTGCTGAACAAAGTGCTTACGCCGTCTGTCGCGGCGCAAGTCGGCAATCCTGATCTGGTGGCGCGACTCGGGAATCCGCTGCGCCAAATCAAGCTGTATCGCGTCGGCAATCCGCAGGAGCTGCCGCGAGAGGCGCTTTTCGCTGCCGTCTTCGCGCCAATTCTAGTCGGCTCGTTGGTTTTCACCATGACCATGAACGTCTCGCAGTTTTTGATGCTCGGCTTGGCGGACGAGAAAGAGAACCGCATGATGGAACTCTTCATCACCAGCGCGCGTCCGAGCGAGATGCTCTGGGGCAAATTCATTGGGCTGGGCGCGCTTGGCTTGCTGCAAATTGTAGTGTGGATAGCGATAGGCATCGCTTTTGCAGCTACGCAAGGCACGGACTTGCTCGGCACATTGGCGACCTTCCAGCTGGATGTCGGTTTTCTGCTGGTTGTGGCGACCTACGCCATGCTTGGCTACACGCTCTACGGCGCGATCATGGCTGCCATCGGCGCATCTGTGAATGCAGATCAGGAAGCGCGGCAAGTGGCAGGCGTGATCGGACTGATAAGCGTGTTGCCGCTGATATTCTTAGTCTCGTTTTTCGCCGCGCCGAACGACGGCATAGCGCTAGTGTTGAGCTTATTGCCATTCACTTCGCCCAATGGAATGCCGCTGCGCATGGCAGTCACAAGCGTGCCAAGCGAGCAAGTCGCGCTTGGCATCGGGTTGCAAGTTGTCACGATCATCGGCGTGATGTGGCTCTCAGCGAAGATTTTCCGCCTGGGTATGTTGAACTACGGCAAGCGACTCTCGCTGCGCGAGATATGGCGTGCGCTGCGCGAAGGGCGCCAACAGATCATCTCGGCGCGCGGAGCAGAGGAGGCACTTTAAGCCATGCGTAACTTGTGGCTCGTCTTTCGCTTCGAGCTCTTCCGTCAAATTGTGCGGCGCGGCTACATGCTGATCACGTTCGGCGTGCCGATCGCTGCCATCGCAATCTTCTTGGCGATACGCGCGTTCAGCGCAGGCGGCGGCGCGCAAAGCGATGTACCATCAGGCGCAAATTTGCTCGGCGCAGGCGAGATCAGAGAGGATAGCCCGTTCGCACAGGCGCGTCCGATGGGCTTTGTGGATCGCTCAGGCCTGTTGGGCGTCGTGCCGAACTTAGTCCGCTTCTCCTCGCCAGAAGCGGCGCTTGAGGCGCTGCGCAAAGGCGAGATCAGCGCCTATTACGTGATCGCAGAAGACTATTTGCAGACGGGCAAGATCGAGGCGTTCTACGAACGCTTCAATCTCGGCAGCATCAGCGATATGGCGATACAGCAAGCGTTGCTGAGCGCGCTCTTGCGCCAGACCGATCTCTCGCCGCAACTGTTAGCGCTCTTGCAGGCGCGTGAGCTTACCATCGCGCCGAACGTCATCGGCGAGATCGCTACGCAAGCCACTGAGAACACCAATTTGATCCTCGCCTTTCTCTTCGCCGCGCTGCTGCTCTTGATTGCCTTCACCACGAGCGACTATCTGATGCAGAGTCTGACCGAAGAGAAACAGAACCGCGTTGTGGAAGTTCTGCTCAGCGCGTTGCGTCCGCGCGACCTGCTGTTCGGCAAGTTTTTGGCGATGAACGCGCTCGGTCTGCTTCAAATAGCGCTGTGGATTGGCACTGCTATCTTCTTGCTGATTCAAATCGCAGGCAGCGCGCCTGATCTGAGCGGTCTGACGCTGACGACCGATCAAGTCGTCGTGTTGGTGATCTTCTTCGTGCTAGGCTACTTGTTCTTCGGCAGCCTCTATACGATCATCGGCGCGCTGACCAGCAACGTGCGCGAAGGCACGCAATTCTCAGCGCTGATCGTGCTGCCGATGATGATTCCGTGCTACATCATCACCAGCTTCGTCAGCACGCCGAACGCGCCGCTGCCTGTCATCTTGAGCATGGTGCCGCTCACAGCGCCGTTAGCGATGACCTTGCGCGCGGCGGTCACCAGCGTGCCGCTCATCGAGGTGCTGCTGAGCATGGCGCTGTTGAGTCTCACCACGCTCGGCATGGTGTGGCTGGCAGCGCGCCTGTTCCGCGTCAGCACGCTGCTGAGCGGACAAGCGCCCAAGCTGCGCGACGTGCTGCGCCTGGTGCGCGAGCGCGATTAGCGCGCTCAGCCTTTCGTCGGAATTTTGCCCGCCACTCGCACGAGATGCTGCAACCTTGCCCACGACTCTGATATAGTTAGGCAAAAGCAGTTTGCGCGAGGTGCGGGCAACTATGACCATTCGCATTTTGATCGTTGACGATCACGCTGTGGTTCGGCAAGGGCTGAAGATGTTTCTCAGCCTGGATAGCGAGCTGGAGATCGTCGGCGAGGCAGTGGATGGCAGACAGGCTGTCGCGCTGGCGCGGCAGCTGCAGCCTGACGTGGTGCTGATGGACTTGCTGATGCCCGTCATGGACGGCGTGACTGCTATCGGCATTTTGCGCCGCGAAGTGCCTGAGGCTGAGGTTGTGGCGCTGACCAGCGTCTTGGAAGATAACGCGGTGATCGGCGCGATCAGGGCAGGCGCCATCGGCTATCTGCTCAAAGACACTGAGGCTGATGAGCTGATCCGCGCCATCAAAGCGGCTGCCAACGGACAGGTGCAGCTCTCGCCGAAGGCTGCTGCGCGCCTGATGCGCGAAGTGCGCACGCCTGAGAGCGCCGAGCTGACCGAGCGTGAGGCGGAAGTGCTGCGCTTATTGGCGCGCGGTCTCTCCAACAAGCAGATTGCGCAGGCGCTCGTGATTGGCGAGAAGACGGTCAAGACGCACGTCAGCAATATCCTGAGCAAGCTGAACGTGAGCAGCCGCACGCAAGCGGCACTTTACGCGGCGCGCATCGGCTTGGTCTCGGCGCTTGGCGAGGAAGTTGTCTAGCGCGCCATGAGCGAAGAGATTCGCCTGCTCTACGAAGCCTTTCGTGAGCTGACTCAAGCGCAGGACGCGGCGACGCGCCAAGCGGCTGCGCAACGCTATGAGCAGCTGCTTGAGCAGCATCGCGTGCGCCTTGCGCGCAATGAAGACCTGCTGCGCGTGAACGTGGCGCTTTCCAAAGCGGCGGATGAAGCGAGCATCTTAGAGGCGGTCGCGCTTTATGCACAGCCGCGCGGCGCTAAGCGGCTCTCGCTCACTTTTCTGCACACCAACGCCGAAGGCTGCATCATGCGCGCCGCGCCGCAAGCTATTTGGCTCAACGGCAAGGTCTCTTTGCCCGATTTCAGCCGATCCGATCGCAAGCGTCCTTACTTCAGCGAAGAGTGGTGGCAAGGCGATTACAGTCAGCCGTTCTTCTCCGAAGACCTGCAGAACGATCCGCGCCTGACGCCTGAGAACGCGCGGCGCTTCCTCGAAGTCTACGGCGTGCGCGCGATGGTCGCGCTGCTGTTGCAGGTCGGCGGCTTGCCGAACGCGATTCTGTTCGTCTTCTGGGAACAGCCGCATCAATTCAGCGACGACGAGCGCTATGTGTTTGCGCAATTGCTGCAGACGCTGCCGTCCGTCGTGGCGACGCGCCGCGCTTACCTTGCCGAGCAGCAGCGCGCGCGCCAGATGGAGATCATCGCTAAGCTGAGCGCAGCCGTCACGCGCACGCTCAAGGAAGACGAGCTGCTCTGCACTGTCACTGACCTGCTCAAGGCGAATTTGCAAGGACATTGCGCGCAACTTTACCTCGCCGATGCGCTTGCGAACGTCCTATTGCCTTATCAAGCGCCCAATGCGCCATCCAGTGCGCCGCCAATTCCGCTGCACGACTCAACGTCATTCGCCTCGCGTTTGGTGGAAATTTGCCTCGCGCCGCTCGCGCAAGGCGCGCCGCCTGACTACGTCTTCGTCACGCCGCTCGATGAAGGCTACGCCACGCTCTTCGTGCCGATGGTAGCCAGCGACCGCCTGCTCGGCTTGTTGCGCGTGCAAGCCTGCGGCAGCGGCAGATTGTTCGAGTCAGACCTGTGGCTGATCAGCGCTTTGGCAGACGTGATCGCAGTCGGCTTGCAGAACGCGCGGCTCTATCAACAGGCGCGTCAGTTGGCAGCCTATCAAGAGCGCAATCGCCTAGCGCGCGAGCTGCACGACTCGGTCTCGCAAGCGCTGTACGGCATCGCGCTTGGCGCGCGCACGGCGCGCGCGTTGCTGGAGCGCGATCCATCGCGCCTGCGCGAGCCGCTCGACTATGTTCTGAGTTTGGCTGAAGCAGGCTTGACCGAAATGCGCGCCTTGATCTTCGACCTGCGCCCTGATTCGCTAGAGCAAGACGGCTTGGTCTCTGCGCTGGTGCGCCAAACCGACTCGCTCAAGACGCGCCATCACATCAACGTGACGCTCGATTTGTGCGCCGAGCCTGACCTGCCGCTTGAATCGAAGGAAGCGCTGTACTGGATCGCGCGCGAAGCGCTTCACAACACGATGAAGCACGCTCAGGCGACGTGCATTCAGCTGCGCTTGGCGCACGAAGGCGATCAACTGGTGATGGAAGTGCGCGACGATGGCGTCGGTTTTGAAGTTAACGGCGTCTTTCACGGACATCTCGGTTTGCGCTCGATGCAAGAGCGTGCCGCGCGGCTGCAAGGCAGTCTGGAGATCGTCAGCGCGCCGAATTGTGGCACGCAAGTGCGCGTGCGCGTGCCGCTGCTCAGCGCATGATCGCCAGTGTATTGCCAAGCATGTGCGCAGCGCGCGTCAGCCATAGCGGCGCATTAGCAAGCGCCTCGCTGAGCGCTGTTACGGTTGGCAAGATGCTCCACGCCGCCGTGATGCCCATGCTCGCGAGCGCGCTCGGCGTCGCCTCGACCGTGCCTGCGAAGGCGATCACAGGAATATGGCGCGCTGCCGCTGCCGCCGCGATGCGTTGCACTGCTTTGCCGCCTTCGGTCTGTGCGTCCAGCTTGCCTTCGCCCGTGATGAGCAGCTGCACGCCTTCTAATTTCGCCTCATAATTCAGCAAGCGCATCAAGGTTGGCGCGCCTGCTGCCAACTCAGCGCCGAGCGCCGCCGCCATGCCTGCGCCGAAGCCGCCTGCCGCGCCGCCGCCTGCCACGTCCGCCACGCGCACGCCCAAGTCGCGCTCCAAGACCTTCGCATAGTGCGTCAGCGCCGCTTCAAGCTGCTCTACCATCTCAGGATCGGCGCCTTTTTGCGGCGCGAAAACGCGCGATGCACCTTGCGCGCCGATCAGCGGATTGGTCACATCGCACAGAATGGTGAACGTCGCATCGGCTAAGTTAGCGCGCAAGGCAGAGACATCCACGCGCGCCAAGTGCTGTAAAGCGCCGCCACCGTGTGGCAGATCGCGCCCTTGCGCGTCTAAAAAGCGCGCGCCGAGCGCTTGTAAACAACCTGCGCCGCCGTCGTTGGTTGCGCTGCCGCCGATGCCGATCAAAAAGTGACGGCAGCCGCGCCGATACGCCTCACGGATCAGCTCGCCTGTGCCATAGGTAGTGGTCAGGAGCGGATTGCGCTCTGCGCGCGGCAGCAGCTCGATGCCTGAGGCGCGCGCCAGCTCGATGATCGCCGTTTTGCCGTCGCTGAGGATGCCGAACTCAGCCGTGATCGGCGCGCCGCGCGCATTGCTGACGGTCAGCGTATGGCGCGTGCCGCCTAAGCCGTGCAGCAGCACGTCCAGCGTGCCGTCGCCGCCATCGGCGAGCGGCATGGCGATCAGCTCAAGGTGAGTGCGTAGAGCGGAAGCGCGCAGCCCTGCGCTCAGACACTCAACGGCTTGCAGCGCGGTCAGGCTGCCGCGAAAAGCGTTCGGCGCAAGGGCGATTCGCATCAGCCGAATAAGATGATGGCGAGGAGCGCAAGAGCTGCCAGACTGCCAAAGGTAGGCAAGACGAGGCGCGTCACGGGCTCGTTCAAGATGGCGCGCTCGTACTCATCGGCAGTGCGGCGGATGATGAAAAGACTCATCGCGCCTAGCAACATCGCCAAAATGAAGCTGATCAAGGTCAGATCGGCGCTGGACATCGGCATACTCCACATTTCAGGCTGCACAGCGCGCCTGCTGAGCTATCAGGGCAATTTTTAAGAACGCTATTGCAATTAATTCTCAATAACGCTATGATCATTATAGAAGCAAAAGCAGTTTGACGTCCACGTCTCAGCTTAATCTCGAATTTAACGCAGCTTAAATCGTGAATAGGTAGCCTGATGAGCAAAGGAAACGTCGGAAGCGTGCGCGCCAGCATCATTCAGCAAGAATATCTCGCAGAGGCATATCGAATTGCACATTATCAAGGCGATAATCCGTACATCACCACATCGGCGTTGGCAGAGCGGATGAACGTCTCAGCGCCGGCAGTGGCGGCAGTAGTAGAGCGCCTGAAACGCGGCGGCTTCGTAGAGCATGAGCCGTATCGCGGCATGCGCCTGACGCCTAAAGGCGAGCGCGAAGCGCTGATGAGCATCCGCCGTCATCGCATCGCGGAAGTTTTCTTGGTGAAGGTGATGGGCTTCGCCTGGCATGAGGTACACGACGAAGCGGATGCCATTGGCGCGGTGATCAGCGAGGAATTGGCGGCGCGCATGGAGAAAATGGCGGGCTACCCGAAGCGCTGTCCGCACGGCGAGCCGATTCCGACTGCGGACGGCGTCATGCCGCCCATTCACGATGTGCAGCTCTCAGAGATTGGAGACGTGCCGAAGGAACTGGTCGTGAGTCGCGTCAACAGTCACGATCCTGAAGTGCTGAAGTATCTCGGCTCGCTTCAACTTATGCCTGAGCAGCGCATCGCGCTGATCAATCGCGCGCCGTTTCACGGTCCGCTGCGCTTGCGCATCGGCAAGCAGGAGCAAGTGATCGGCTACGAGCTGGCGCGCAGCATCCGCGTGACGCCTGCCTGAAGCATCGCTCACGGGACGCGTTGCGCGTCCCGTCTTCGCGTTTTCGTAGAGCTAATTCGTGCCGCCCAGACTGCTGGCGCTGCTGCTACTGGTGCTGCCGCCGCTCTCGCCGCCGCCTGCCAAGCCAAGGCGCCGACGGCGCTCTTCCAGCTGCTGCTCGACCAGATTCTGCTCGACGGTCTCTTCCACCACATCCTGCAGGCGCATTGAGGCGACTTCCATCTCGGCATCTTCGCGATCAAGGCGCTCGCGGATCATATCGCCAATGC
The DNA here is from genome assembly GCA_034436235.1 of Anaerolineae bacterium. Lineage (GTDB taxonomy): Bacteria > Chloroflexota > Anaerolineae > Aggregatilineales > UBA2796 > CP2-2F. Next base: position 2,076 of record DAOTWB010000130.1, on the reverse strand, counting down.
GGCGGATGTCGGCATCGCCAATGCCTTGAATATCGTTCAGGCTGCGGATAGTGCGCGTGGTGGCGCGTTTCGCTTCAGCCAGTTTGAGCAGCTCTTGCAGATGCTCGCGCTCTTGGCGGACAGTGTTCAGGCGCGCTTCCAGCTTCAGTTTGGCGTCCAACATGCGCTTGTACTCTTGTTCTTGATTTTGCCACTGCTGGTAGTATTCCTGCGCCTGTTGTTGCTTGACGTTCAGCTCTGCTTGCAAACGCGCCGCCTGATCCGTCCGACCGGAAGTCAAGAGCGTATCAATGTTGCGGTCGAGCTTCTCAGCCGCTGCGGACATCTCTTCATATTTGCGTTTGAGCGTGCGCACGCTGCCGCCGACGGTCACGATCTGCGTCTCCAGCGTGTCCAGATCGCGATCCGCACGACGGATGTACTCATCCATCACCTTCACGGAGTTCATCTCCAGCGCGCGGTCAACCATTGCGTGCAGGTTGGCAGAGATCAAGATATTGATCTTCTCAAGAATTCCCTGTGCCATCGGTCATCCCTTCTCAAAGAAAAGTGGGCTACCCTTGTGTTCAAGGCGATTGTAACACAAAAGCTAGGCTCAGGTATAGCCGATTGCCTTTCTCGCGCACATCAGGTAGCCTATCAGGCGTTGTTGACGCGATCAGCGAAAGCCAACCGAATGCACAAGCGCTACGCCAGCTACCATTGGCACATCCTCAGCACGCTTGCGCAGCGCCATTGCGCCGCGCCGACCTTTCAAGCGCAGTGCGCGCTCGTCCAAGCGTTCGATAGCGCGCTCGATCTTCTGGAGCGCGAGCCGAGCTTTCAGCAGCTGACTGTTGCAGGCGGCAGCGCCGTCTTGGAAGATTACTTGCGGCTGCGCCCTGAGCACTTTGAGCGCCTTGAAACGGCTGTGCAGCGCGGCGCGCTGCATATCAATCCGTTTTACGCCCTGCCCGAGCCGAGCCTGCACACGCCTGAAGGTCTGGTGCGCAACTTGCTGCGCGGCACGGCGTGCGCAGATGTTTTCGGCGGCGCCATGCCTGTGGCGCTTTTTCTAGAGGCTGAAATGCTGCCCGCGTGGCTGCCGCAAGTGCTGCGCGGCTTCAAGCTGAGCGCAGTCTTAGCGCACACGCCTTCTGCGCAGCCGCTTGAGCAGCTCTGGCAAGGCGACGATGGCACGCGCGTGCCGCTCGCCTATGTCTACAGCCTATCTGATCACAACGCGCTCGATGCGGCGCGCGATGCGCTGGCGCCGCGCTGCCAGAGCGGACACTTTCTTGTGCCGTGTCGCTGGACGCCGCTGAGCGCCGAGTCGTGGCGCGCTTGGCTGAGCGATTTTGCGCGCCGTCACAAGATGGACATTGTGCTGCACAGCGCGCCTGAGGCTTACGCGCGCGCCGCGCAGCTCAGCAACACTGCTGAGGTAGCGCATGGCGCGCTCATGTTCGCCGAGCAGCCGCGCCGCGAACTCGCTGAAGTTATCGCGCAGCTTGAGCAATTCATCGCCACAGCCTTTGAGCCATTGATCGTCTTAGCCGCCTTGCAAGATCAGCCTGTCTTGCCAAGCCAGCCGCAGCGCTTGATCGAGCAGCTCTGGCAGCCGCTCTTCGCCTGCGAGAGCGCCGCGCCTGAAGACTTAGAGCATCATGCGCAGGCTGTGCGGCGACAAGCGGCGCAATTCGCGCAGGACATTGGCGTATGCCTTGAGACGTTCTCGATAGATCGCATCGTGCGCACTGATTGCGCGCTGTTCGCGATCAGCGCCTGCAAATTGCCCGCCGATCCATCGCGCTCGGGCATCGTCGTGCGCGGCAGGCTGAACGCCGCGCAGAGCGCATGGCTCACCTTGCAGCCGATGCAGCCGTTCGCCTGTTGCGAGGTCGTCTCATTGGCGGAAGTGCCAAGCGGCGGCAGCTTGGCAGCTGAGCCCGATGGCACATTTCGCTTCCGCGCTGAGCCGCAGCATTTCTACACTTTTTGGCTACACAACTGAAATCCGTCATTTCCAAAATGGCGGCTTAGCGTCATAATAATGCGTAAAGATAACTTGCTGAGAGTAGCTCTAGGAATCATCAG